>DJEG01000080.1 GCA_002431305.1 Ruminococcaceae bacterium UBA5904
GCAGAGTCCCTTGCCGACGAATCGACTCACTCATTATCGGGTGAAATATTCGACGACACGAAGGAGTCGTACGGAAAGTATTATTATATCATAAAGCTCAGCGAATGCGACGGAGAAAAGACGAATGCAAAAGTTCGTTTTTCATCCTCCGATTATCATAAACTCAATATCGGCAATAAAATTAAGATTGATAACGCGACGGTCTATAAACTCGGCAGATATACGGACGGCGTTTACATCGGCGCATATTCTTCCTCGGCGCCGGATATTTCAAACACCGATACAAACGCGGTTTATTCTTTTATATCAAAAGTCCGCAGCCATATAATAAACACATTGTCCGACAACATGCCGGCAGATACAGCGTCATTGTGTACGGCGCTTCTGACCGGAAGCACGCAAAGACTTCCGCGGAGTTTCGTTTCTTCGTTCAGATACTCCGGAGTCAGTCATCTGTTCGCAGTCTCGGGTCTTCATCTTACAATATGGACTTCCATTTTGTTCGTTCTGCTTGACAAAATTTTAGGAAACAAACGACGGCTAAAGGCTGTAATTTCCGCGCTGTTTATAATTTTCTTTATGTTTCTTACAGGCTTTACGCGTTCGGTAATGAGAGCGGGCGTTATGCTTCTGCTTTACAATGCGGGAATATTCTCAGGAAAGAAAACGGACAGTATAAACTCGCTTTTCTTTGCTCTGTGCGTGATTTTAAGCTGCGACGTAAATCTGTGCACGGACGTTTCTCTTTTAATGTCGTTCTTTTCGTGTCTCGGGCTGATAACATACGCGCCGAAACTTAACGACCTGCTCGGCGTATACATCAGGGAAATTAAACTTAAACCCGCAAAAATAATTCTTGACTTCATAAATTCAAGCGTATGCGTTTCTCTTTCCGCGTCGCTTTTCACACTTATAATATCGTCAATATTCTTCGGCACATTTTCAGCAATAAGCCCTGTAACGAATTTAATCGCCGTACCGCTCGGGGAGGGCGTAATGCTGTGTTCGGCAATCGGAATTATTCTGTCGTTTATCGGCGCACAGAGCGTTATATTTATCATTGCAAATTTTTTATCAAAGGCGCTGATATTTGTTACAGATAAACTTTCCATGATTTCCGAATGCACCGTAAACATGACAAACGATTTATTTTTATATATTGCCTCGGCGGTTTTCATCTGCTTTCTTATAGTTCTCTTTATTAAATCAGGAAGCGAAAAGACCGTCAGAAACGCGGGAATCATTGCGATGTCCGTGATATTTTTATGCGGTATATCCTCGCAGTTTTCCGCGCTCAACGACAACAGCGTAACCGTTTCGACAACGGGCAAATGCATTTCCGCTGTGTTTAAATTCAAGGGCGGTAACGTTTCTGCAGTATCTTCCGCCGACGCGAAAACATCGGATTACTCCCCGATAAGTTCAATTCTCGGCAGGCGCGAAACCGACGTGCTGATTCTCGACAGCGAATCAGATTCCGCATCGTCATATCTGAGCACCGCCGTATCTCAGATTTCGGCGCGGTTTTCGGTAATTTCACCGTCAGTTCACGACCCGTCACTGTTAAGGTCATCAAAAACCGTAAACAAAAGCGGTGCTTGCTCGGTTAATATAGGAGACGGCGCCGAGACGAAGTACATAAAAAGCGAAAACGATTCTTACGTATATTTCAAATCGCCCGAATATTCGTGCGTCATGATTCTCGGCTCCGATTCGGTTTCATCCTGCCCGAAGAGCGCGGACGTTCTGATAGTCAGAGGGTATATCCCCGATTATATTGACCTTTCGCAATTTGGGTGTATAATAGTAGTATCTCCCGCCGACGAAACGCTCGCGGGACAGAAGAAAGATAACGTTTATTTTACAGAGTACAACGACACCGTAACAGTCAGAAACGGAGAGATAAAATGATACTAAACGGCGAGGACGCGCTGAAAAAACATTTAAAACAGAATATGCCCGCGCACCTTTATTTTATCTACGGCGACGAGGATTATTTAAAATCGAATTATTCTATGCTTATAGCCTCGAAAATTACGGACACATCCGGTTCGGGATTCAATTTTTATCAATTTAATTCCGAAATGACGTTCGATATGTTTTACGAAGCATGCGAAAGTCTGCCGATGATGGCGGACAGAATATGCGTATTCGTAAAAGACATGCCGTTAAACAAGCTGACGGACGCTGAGCTCAAGGATTACGAAAAACTGTTATCCGACCTGCCGGAGACGACCACGGTTATTTTTTCAATGGTAACCGTCCAGGTCGATAAAAATACGGCAAAGTGGAAAAATATAATCGACATGTTTTCGAAATATGGCGTCTGCGCCGAATTGTCAAAACGAAACATGCAGTCGATGGTTAAAATGCTCGTCTCACGCGCGGGACAGGCGGGCTGTTCGATATCTCCTCAGAACGCGCAGTATTTGATAAACGTCGTAGGGGACGATTTAAACAGGCTTTTAGGCGAGTTTGACAAGGTTTCGGCATATGCTTCATCCCGCGAGATAACCGCTCATATGATAGATGAAGTCGCCGTCAGGAGCGTTGAAACGTCAGTTTTCGACATTGCAAAGGCTATAAATTCAGCAGACGGAGACAAAGCGTACAGACTGCTGGGCGAATTATTAAAACAAAAAACGGAACCTACGCTCATAGTCGGCGTTCTGGCAGGCGAATACGCGGATTTATACAGGATGAAAATTGCCGGCAAATACGGCGGTTCGCTTAGAGAAATATCGACAGAATTCTCGTATAAAAACAGAGAATTCAGATTAAAAAACGCCTCAAGACTTTGTAAATCATATTCCGAAAAACGGATAAAAAAAGTCATGGAGGCTATAGCCGATACGGATATAAAAATTAAAACGTCCGGCGCCGACAAAACCATGATTTTAGAGGAACTTATCGCGAAGCTGTTACTGCTCATGGGGAAAACAAGATGATAAAAACCGACAGAGCCGTTATAGTAGAAGGGCGTTACGATAAAATAAAATTAAATAACATTCTCGACGCGCAGATAATAGAAACAGGCGGATTCTCGATATTCAACGACGGCGAAAAACGCGCGTTCATAAAGCGCCTCGCCGAGACTAAGGGCATCATAATCATAACCGACTCGGACGCGGCGGGATTTAAAATACGAAACTATATTAAGAATTTTTCAAAAAACGGTGATATAATAAACGTATACATTCCCGACATTCTCGGCAAGGAAAAGCGTAAAAATACGTATTCAAAAGAGCGGAAACTGGGCGTAGAGGGCATGGACGACTCCGTACTTCTCGACGCATTCGAAAAAGCGGGGATAACAGCCGAAAACGCAAAAACACCGACGGACGAAAACAGACGCTTGATTACAAAAACGGATTTGTACCTAGACGGACTCAGCGGAACGGACAATTCGGGCAAAAAGAGACGGAAGCTCTTAACTCTCCTC
Organism: Ruminococcaceae bacterium UBA5904; assembly: GCA_002431305.1. GTDB lineage: Bacteria > Bacillota > Clostridia > Oscillospirales > Acutalibacteraceae > CALACW01. The sequence goes on from DJEG01000080.1 coordinate 3,443, forward strand.
TCGCTTCCGAAACGGCTTTCATCCTCGGCTATGCTCGGCGCGCTCAATTCATTTTATACGTTCGAACAATATAAACAGGCAGTAAACTCTGTCGAAAAGGGTGAAGAATAATATGAAATTTAACAAAAAACCCGCATTCATTTTTCTGGTAATATTTTTATGTATTGCATTATGCGCAACGGCGACGGCGGCGATAACGCGCCTTGCGTCAAAATCGCAGGGCAAAACGCAGAGCTATATCGTCAACCGCGTAAATATAACATTTGAAAACACGGAATTAACGTTTGACAACGTAACCGCGGGCGACACGCTGACATGCAAGGCTCATGTTTCGATAGAAAAAACGGAACCCGATTTTTACGGCATACTTAATTCGATAACGATTTCCGGCGTGCCGTTAACATCCACTGTATTCTCCGCCGGAAAAAATAACGGCGATACTTCACTGCCCGAAAACGCGGTTCTGCCGGTCTCTGACGGAAAAACCGTACCGCTCGAGTGGGATATAGAGTTCTCATTCGTGTTCGACGGCGAAACGACAAGCTATAACCTGAGCGCCGACATAGACTACACAACCGGCGTTTCCGAGGTTACTGCACAGCGGTATATCACGAGCGTACCGATAACCGTGCATGTACCGGTCGAAAAAGGATAATAAATTAATAAAGATAAAAATAGAAACACCCGCGGGGACGGAAAAATCGCTGTCCCCGCGGGATTTTTTACCCTGTTTTCATTTAATGAGAAACCGGTTTTTTAATTTAATAATGAGATAATCCGCAGTCACAGACCTTTTTCATTCCGAAGAGTCTCCATAAAAGTCTGATTATCTTATAAATAAATCCGGCAAATCCCTTCTTGTGACAAATGCATTTGCAGTTTTTAACCTCGGGCATAACATCACCGCAGGTGTCGCATTTTCCGTCTTTGTCTGAATCGACATGTCCGGTTTTATCACAGTCCGTATCAGGCTTTATTTCTTCACCGCAGATGTCGCATATGCCGTCTTCGTCGCCGTCCTCGTGACCGAGTGCGGGGATTTCCTCCTGCGCCTTTATTATTTCACCGCAGACCGAGCATTTTACGCCGTCTGACAATCCGGATTCGGTACACGTTGCCGGACTGCCCTCAATCATGACCTCTTTATGACCGCCTAATGAAGGTATCTCTTCCTGAGCGGTTATAATCTCACCGCAGACTGAGCACTTTACTCCGTCGGTCAAACCGTTTTGAGTACAGGATGCCGGCTTGCCGGGTATCGTAACCTCCCTGTGACCGAGCGCGTCCGTATATTCAACCTCCGAGTAACCGCAGACTGAACATGAACGTGTTCTGATACCGGCGGTTTCGCATGTTGATTCAACCTCGTTCGTCCATTCGCCGAAGTTATGAGACGAGCACTCGCTGACAGAAAGCGTTTCGATATCCATAATCTCACCGCAGACAGTACAGCATTTTACGGCAAAACCATCATAATCATCGGTAGGCGATACGATAACCTCACGCTCGCCGGCTGTACACTCATGCTGTCGGACAACGTTGATTTCATATATATACGTATTGCCTTTGCTGTCCTCAATGTGCAGTATACCGCCGTTTGTCGTTTTAGGCGTAATGCTGATAAGACCGTCGCCGGTAAATGTCAGAACGCCGTTTTCAAATACCGCGGTTTCATTATCGCATTCAAGAATAAAATCGTTCTGTATGCTGTCCGAAGCGCCTCTCGTTCTGAGCTTTGACGTATTTTCAGTATCGGCGGATTCAACCCAGCATTTGAATTTGATTTCCCCTGTAGCATCCTTTGCCTTAACGAGAGCTATCTCATCCTCGGTTGCCTGAATATATTTTACAGCGTCTTCATAATTTAACGGGTCGTCAAGACCGGGAATAAGTTTCAGATACCACGGAATTGACTTATTGTACACATCACCGCATGCCGCCTGAGTCAGCGCCATAATGTATTTGCTGACGCTTGAAACGCCGAAATACTGAGGCGAAGCCTTGGAAACTGAGTACGACCACGGAATACTCGTCGTGTTGTCCTCATCTTCAACCATAAATACGTCACTTAACACAAAATTAATCGGAATCGCAGATATGGCAGTTCTAATTGAATCGAAAATATCGAATTTACGTGATTTCGTCGACGCCGAACCTGTCAAGTTGTTTTCCAATGCGCTGACCTGATCGAGCACTGTTTTTATATCCTTTGCGCTTGCATCTTTAAGCCAAGTTCCGGGGTCTTCCGTAATCATATTAAGAACCTGACCGAGAGACGTGTTTGTAAGTTTAAATGCGGCATCGATAGTTTTATTTCCCGATTTTCCGTATTTGGTCGAAAGACCTGTAATTTTTTCGCGTAAAGTATTAAAAAGTTTAATTTTTTCGGTTTTATCGGAGCCTGTAACTATGCTGTCCCAGTTAACACTGCTCGTAAACTTATCAATAGCTTTTACACAGCCGGAAACACATTTTTCAAGAGCCGCTGCAGCATCAACAGCCGTCGTCATCGCCTTATACGCCTTCAGCAGCTGTTCAACACCGTCAACGATTCCTATCATCTTTTGAAGCTCATACTCCATAAGTTTAGATTGGAACAGAATATTTACCGAAAGTTCCATGACAATCTTATCGCCGGGTTTGAATTCCTGAGCGAATCCGCTTCCGACTGTACCGGTGCTCATGTAAACCTCTTCTTCCGTTTTGCCGTCGGAATAATGAGTTACACGACCCTGTTCGATACCGGTAATAATATGTCCCACATTATATAATGTTATATCCGAAACATTGGTAAGAGTAATCGTTATCGGATAATCCTCACCGTAATATGCCGCGTTCGGGAACTCGAAATGAAGATTCAGCGCGTCTCCCGCCCAAACCTGAAGAGAGTTTTCAGCACTGTAAACGTCGTCAATCTCTTCATCAAACGGCATTACCTTACCCTGAAGTCTTGCCTCAATCGGATAGCTTCCGGCTTTGTCGCCTCTTACGTACCAGTGAACGGACTTCGTTGAACCTGAGTCAACATGTCCTATTTCCTGTTCGAGCGTCTGCTGTTCACCCGACATATCGGCAAGCGAAAGTCCATCGGGGAGATTCAGCGTTGCAGTGAGGTCTTCAAGAGTATCGGTATTTGAATTGTTGACAACGAGCATTTCGACGTCAAACATTTCCTTAAGCCATTTGACTTCACCGCGTATAATCAGATAGAAATGTTCGCTTACCGGATAGACGCTTAACGGCGCCTCGCCGTTTCCTCTCGGGATGAGGAAATATCCTCCGCCTTTACCGCCTGATGCGGGAACCCATGTTACGGGAGTTTCTGAGCCGAAACCGAAACCGCCGTAAATCGTTCCGCTCTCACCCCAGTAGTAAATGAGGCTGACCCAGTCTATTCCGGGTTCAAATTCGAGATTAAGTTCATACTTATATGTATGGTTATTGTCCGCAGCGGAAACATCTATACCTGCCTCTTTGATTTCGTCGGCAGTCATCAGATGATGCGTTACCTTCGCTTCATATACAGGCTTATCGCTCAAACCGATTTGCGGAACCGTATTTATTCCGGACTCTATCTTTACACTGACATTACGTGTAAGACAGCCGTCCGCGTAAACGGAAACGGTTTGTTTTCCGACCGGCAGAACAACGCTTACATTACCGTTTTCATCGGTTTTGAATGTATTTTCGCCGTCGTTTGCTGTTGAAATGAAGATATTCGCATTCTTAATCGGCTTAAGTGTCTGCGCGTTCACAACCGTAAAGTCCGCGCGTCCGTAACCGCTGTTCGTATCTATGTCTATTTCAATTTTCGGCAGAACTTCGGATTCAACAGTACCGCAGTCTTTACATATTCTCTGATTTAAACCGTCAGACAAAACGGTCGCTTTATTCATAACAACCCATTCACCGAAATTGTGTTCGAGTTTGTCAATGGTACGTTTTTCTTTATAACCGCAGACATTGCACGTTCTGTATTCAGAACCGGCAGATTTGCATGTTGCTTCACTCGTGATAATCCATTCCCCGTAATTATGACCGAGAGCCTCAATAACGGTGATGTCGGATTTTTCATCACAGCGGGAGCAATGATGCGACTTAGAGCCGTTTTCGGTGCACGACGCCTCTTTGTCGATTGTCCATTCATTACTGAAATCATGTCCGAGTGCGGGTACTGTCTCCTGTTTTACAATTATTTCATTGCAGACGGAGCAATGCGAACCCTCGGTAAGTCCGGTTTTAGTACAGGTCGGTGCAACTGCGTTGTCTGTAACTAAAGTGTGTCCCGTTGCAGTACCAACATCCGTAAGTGTATTCGTTACGTCACAGCGTTCGCACTTTGCAGTCTTTGTTCCGTCTTTAGTACATGTCGCATTGTTATCCGAAACGTAGTTTTCGAAACTGTGTCCGAGCGAGGGTATTATCTCCTGTTTTACAATTATTTCATTGCAGACTGAACAATGCGAACCCTCGGTAAGGCCGGTTTTGGTACAGGTCGGCGCAACTGCGTTGTCTGTAACTAAAGTATGTCCCGTTGCCGAACCGACATCTGTAATCGTATCGGTTGCATCACAGCGTTCGCACTTTGCGGTCTTTGTTCCGTCCTTGGTGCAAGTAGCGTTGTTATCTGAAACGTAGTTTTCAAAACTGTGTCCGAGTGCGGGAATTTCAACGCCTTTTTCTAGTACAGTATCGCAGGCTATGCAAACCTTGTCTCCGGTATAACCTTTTTCGGTACATGTTGCATCTTTTACATTTCGAAGCTCTGTTTCGGCGTGTTCACATGCAGTTATGTCAACAAATTTAAAACCATTATCTTCTGCATATTTCTCTGCCGTAGAACCGGAATAACCGTAAATAGTGAAACCGTC
>DJEG01000071.1:0-2482 GCA_002431305.1 Ruminococcaceae bacterium UBA5904
GACGGATTTTCAACTTCCGACAATCCGTTCGTACCCATTATAAAAACGCCGACCTCGTTTGTCGAGCCGAATCTGTTTTTGACAGCCCTTAATATTCTGCATGTCAGATTCTTATCGCCCTCAAAATATAGAACGGTATCGACAATATGCTCCATAACCTTAGGACCCGCGATATTTCCATCCTTATTGACATGTCCGACAATGAACATGGGGATATCGAGTCCCTTTGCGGTACGCATAAATAAATTCGTACATTCTCTGACCTGCGTAATACTGCCCGCGGAAGATGTAACCTCGGAAATGCTCATTGTCTGAATCGAATCTATAATAACGACATCGGGCTTTTCGTTTCTGATAACCTCACACACATACTGCGCGTCGGTGTCGCACAGCACAAAAAGATTGTCTCCGTTAACCTTAAGCCTGTCCGCTCTTAACTTAATCTGTCCGGACGATTCCTCGCCCGAGACATAGAGAACTTTTTTAGTTTTCGAAAGATTATAACATGACTGCAAAAGAATCGTGGACTTACCTATACCGGGGTCTCCGCCTATCAGCACGAGCGAGCCTTTAACAAGTCCCCCGCCCAGTACTCTGTTGAATTCTTTAATTCCGGTATCGTACCGTATTTCATCAGAACCCGTTATCTCGTTAAGAGTAACGACATTGGCTCTGCCGACCGGAGAATACGCCTGTTTCGACGACGAATCGGCTTTAATCTCCTCCTCCATACAGTTCCATTCTCCGCAGTGCGGACACTGACCGTACCATTTCGCACTTTCATATCCGCATTCGGAGCAAATATAAACCGTTTTATTCTTCTGCGCCATCTGTGTTTCCTCCAAGATAGTTCATAATTCCGTCCGCCGTAAACTGCGCAAGGCTCTGTCTGTATTCGCCGTCTGCAAGTTTTTTTGATTCCTCCGGATTGGAAAGAAATCCGCATTCGACCATAACCGACGGACGTTCGGCTCGGTATAAAAGATAAATCGAATCGCCGGAAGCCTTAATTTGTCTCGTATTATCCGGCTGTAATCCAGAAACAACCGCGGACTGTATACACTGCGCAAGAATCCGGCTCTCGTCATTATTCGCCGAGTAAAAAACCTGCGTTCCGCTGTATTTTGTCTCTTCGTAAAAATTCTGATGGATGCTGACAAGTATTGAACCCGGAGTTTCGTTTACAATGGCAAATCTGTTATGAATATCAGATACTTTCTTTTCTCTGACACTCGAACATCCCGGATCGGATATATCCGTATCTGTACTGCGAACCAATAGCGTATTAACGCCCTTTTGAGTCAAAATATCGTTTAATTTCAGTGCGATATCAAGATTTACATCTTTTTCGAGCAGACCGTCGGCCGATACGGAACCTGGGTCTACTCCCCCGTGCCCGGCATCGATAACAACCGTTACATCGGAGCCTCGTCCGCTTACACCGAGAACGGCGTTTCGTTTTATATACATAACCGCGGATAAAAAGGAGAAACAAACTGTCAGCATAACCGTTAATGCTATAAGATTTTTTAGTTTCAAGCATATCACCTCATATAATGATATGCCGGACGCTTATTTGCTTATTCTAAAAAGACAAAGTCCGCCATAATAATGACGGACTCACGTGTCAAAAAGATAAGATTAACCTGCGTACTTATCCAATGTCTTGGAGATAGTCTCGCTGATAGCGTCATCAAAAACGCCGAGTTTAGCAAGCATCTTTACTATCTTAAGTACCATTTTTAAAATCCAAAATACTCCGCCCATTGTACAAAACTCCTTTTTATTTATTATTTATATATCTATTATACACACATACATTTAATAAATCAATACTTTTTTTGCCGAAAAGTTCAATTAATATTTTAACAATATGCTTTATTTCGAAAGTTTGGTAACAGGTTCGGAAAATTCGATTCCGTGAGTGTCAACCGTAATGCTCTTGATAACAACATCTTTTAAAGGTTTATCGTTCGCATCTTTTTCAACGTCGGCTATTTTATCGACTACGTCCATACCGCTCGTGACCCTGCCGAACGCAGCATACTGACCGTCAAGATAAGTCGAATCAGCCTGGCAGATAAAGAACTGACTGCCCGCCGTATCATAACCCGAGCTTCTCGCCATGGAAACGGTGCCTCTCGTATGGCTTAAGTTATTAGCGGTTCCGTTATACGCAAACTCGCCCTTAATCGAGTATCCGGGACCTCCGGTTCCTACGCCCTTGGGGTCACCGCCCTGTATCATGAAATCTTTTATAACGCGATGAAATATAAGTCCGTCATAGAATCCGGAATTGGCAAGGAATATAAAATTCTCAACAGTATTCGGAGCCTTGTCATAATAAAGCTCTACGACAATCTTTCCGCCGTCAGCCATTTTAATAGTAGCCGTGGGATTCTCCTTAACGGCAATCTTCGTCTCGGGTTCGGACAGCGAACCTTTCGGAACGTCTATTGTCGAGTAGATATCAAACGTATTC
>DJEG01000071.1:2581-14958 GCA_002431305.1 Ruminococcaceae bacterium UBA5904
GCAAACGCAAAAATCAGAATTACGGCTGATAATAATGCTATGATTTTCTTAGTCATTTGTTTCGGTCTCCTTTTTTTCTTTTCCCTCAAAACCCTCCGTACTCTCCTTCATAAACATAACCTTTATAGTCTGAAGGATGAGCTTAAAGTCAAGGAAAAACGTAAAATTATTTATGTACATTAAATCGAGAACAAGTTTGTCGTACGGAGTCGTATTATACTTGCCCATTATCTGAGCAAATCCCGTAAGTCCCGCTTTAACCTTAGTTCGGTATTTAAATTCGGGTACCTGTTTCGTGTACATTTCGTGATGTTCAACGCGCTCGGGTCTGGGACCTACAACGGACATATCGCCTTTTAATATATTAAAAAGCTGGGGAAGTTCGTCGAGTCTTAATTTTCTTATAACCCTGCCGACCTTTGTGATTCTCGGGTCCCTGTCCGTCGTGGGTATAACCTCTCCGTTTTTCTCCGCGTCGACAATCATGCTTCTGAATTTATAGATTTCAAAAACTTTTTCGTTAATCGTAACGCGTTTCTGTTTAAACAGAACGGGGCCGTGATCTTCAAGTTTTATAGCAACAGCGATAATTGCAAGAAGAGGTGAAAAAACTATTATTCCTAAAATTGAAAGGAAAATATCACATGTACGTTTTATAATTCTCTGCTCTTCGGTAAGTCCTGTATTACGGCAGAACAACAGCGGAGAGTCGAACTGGTGAATTTCCTCGGCGCCTCTTATAAATATATCGGAAATGCGGGGCGGGAGATAAACATCGATATTATTAACGTAACAGAATTTAAGTATATCGTTTCTCTCTTTGCTCGGAACACGGCTGATAACAACAGCCTCATAGCGTTTAATAGACTCATAAACTTCTTCGAGATTGCCGTCAAATAATTCAGTATCGGGCTTTAAAAGTATCGATTCGCATATAAGATACTGGTCGGTACGGCTCACAAGCTTATAAATGAGATCCTGCGCCTGGTGGTCTCCGTAAACCAATATAATCCGCTTTGGCGGGAATATTTTATTGATAACCGCCGACGCGGTAAACGTCCATAAAACCGAGATGCAAACATTAATCACCGTCAGTATCAGAATAGGCCACGCCGATACGAACGCTCTGTGTATAAGACTTATCTGCAAATACGCAACAAAATTAACGATAAGCACGGATATGCTTTGGGAAAGTATGATATTCGAACGCGTGTGATATCCGATTTTCAGCGCGTCGAGAATGTTAAACGTAACAAGGAGTATAACAAAATATATAGCAACAAGCAAATCGCCGCCGGTCGCAAGCGGAGCCTTCAAAACTCTGTTATACATACCGAATAAAATATAAGCAAACGCTCCGGTCTGCAATGCTAATATAAGAACGGAAAAAAACGCCTTTACGGCATGTCCGAATTTTTTTCTTAGGGGCAACTCTTTCGCCTCCGGTCTGAATGTGTCGCGTCCATTATATACTATTTTTTCCTGTTAGTCAATATAAACATATAAATATTAAAAAATCACCCGACATATAGCGGATATGTCAGGTGATACATTCATATTGAATTAAAAAAGTTTATTTCTTTTTCTTTTTCAAATTATTCCCGGGAATATCGCCGATATCAGCCTCAGCCTCTTCTACAAGTGCTTCATCAACCTCGATTGCTTCGCCGGTTGCATCGGCAGCTACGCCGGCAGCGAGTTTTCTCGCCTCAACCTCGGCAACCATCTCAGCCTGTTTCTTCTCAGTAATCTTATAGAAAAACATCGGAACCGCACACGCGAACATACTTATTACGCCCGAGAGAACAAGAAGGTTCCAAAGAAGATCCTTGCCGTCCGCGGTAATGTAAACGCCGTTTGCAGCCTCGGGGTTAATTCCCGCCCACGAGTATGAGAATACGCCGATGAATGCGCCGAGAGCCATACCGATTTTGTTGATAAGGGTCTGCATAGCAAAGCAGATTCCCTCGCCTCTCTCGCCTGTTTTCCACTCAAGATAGTCAACGGTATCGCCTATCATTGCGTAGGTGATGATGTTGTTAACGCCCTGGGGGATTCCGAGAAGGACGAGTCCGATTGCTGCGACAATAAGTTTCCACGTTGCGTCATAGCCTACAAAGTACATAACGGTCATTACGACACCGCCGAAAAGATGAACTACAATGTATGTCCATTTCTTCGTAAACTTCTTAGACATCCAGGGAACGAGCACGGAAGCTACAAGTCCGCCGGGAACAACGAGAAGGGTGATAAGACTGTAAAGTCCCTCATTATTAAGAACATACTTTGCGAAATAAAGTCCGCCCGTATAAGTATAAACCATTCTTGCGCCGCCGAGTATACCTGAAAGAACGATGAGAAGAAGCTGTTTATTCTTGAATAAAAGTTTAAGGTTATGTCCGAGTGAGGGAGGAGTTGCAGTCGTTGTGTAACGCTCCTTGGTATTCTTGAATCCGTAGAAGAACATGGGAACCGCAAGAACGACGCAGACAAGAGCGCAGATGAAGTATGTCCATTTAAGTGTATTTGCATTCTGATAAATATACTGAGGATCTACTACACCCTCGGGAGTTTTATACTTCGCGGTGACAGCTGACGTGATAATAGGTACAAAAACCGTGACGATACCTGCGCCGAGCGTACATACGAGACGGGCAACGGTAAGGATATTACCGCGGACAACGGTATCGTTCGTCATACATGTGGAAAGTCCCCAGTAAGGAACGTCGGCTACTGTGTATACCATACTCCAAATAACATATATAACTGAAATAATAACAAACGTAGAAGTTTTCTGTGCGGGAAGGAACGGAGCAAAGCATGCAATTGTTACTACTGCAATGGGTATTGCCATCCATTTAAGATAAGGTCTGCACTTACCCCATTTTGTACGGGTTTTATCGACAATACTGCCCATAATCGGGTCGTTCATGGCATCATAAACTCGCGTGCCAAGCATAAGATACGCAACCGCCATAGTGCCCGAAACGGCGCCGATGGTTACATTGCCTCCGAACAGCAGAGCATCGGTCATGAAAACCGTAAGATACGAACCGATAATCGTACAAATAAGATTTTGACCGAATCCGGTTACTGAATAAGCGATAGCTTCTTTAGGCTGAACGCCCTTTCCGGGCGTGGTGCCGAAAAGCTTGTGAAGAAATTTATTCATTCACGTCATCCTTTCGTTGTTTATGGGTATATAATAGCACAACACGACAGATAATTTCAATATTTTTTTAGACTTTTGTACATTTTTTTGGTTTATTCATAAATTATATATGTATATACGATAAAAAAATTGATTTTTCCTATTGCAAACTACGGAAATATATATTATAATATACACCGTTAAATAAAGTTCAATTTCTGTCATGCGGCGTGTTGGTCCTGTGCGGCGGAGCGCCGTGAACCATGTCAGGCGGGGAACCGAGCAGCATTAAGCGGTATGCCCGTGCGTTACAGTTCGCCTGCACGCCGTGTGACAGAGGTTGAATTTTTTTTAAATCTTATTATATATACTACATATTTTATCTATAAATTATACATTCAATTTTGCATTCGGGGAGAATCGGCATGTACAAGGTACTATACAGAAAATGGAGGCCTCAGACTTTTACCGACGTTGTCGGACAGACGCATATTACCGAAACACTGATGAACGAAGTCAGGGAAAACCGCCTTGCTCATGCATATCTGTTCACGGGTACGCGCGGAACCGGCAAAACCTCATGCGCAAAAATCCTATCGAAAGCGATAAACTGCCTTCATCCTGTAAACGGCAACCCGTGCAATGAGTGCGAGATATGCAGGGGCATAGACAACGGCTCCGTCATGGATGTAGTAGAGATTGACGCGGCGAGTAACAGAGGTATCGAGGATATCAGGGCTTTAAGGGACGAATCCGCATTTTCACCCGCACAGGCAAAATACCGCGTTTATATTATAGACGAGGTTCACATGCTCACGATTGAGGCGTTCAACGCACTGTTAAAAACGCTTGAGGAACCGCCCGAGCACGTTAAGTTTATTCTTGCAACAACGGAAGTTCAGAAACTCCCCTCCACCATTCTGTCGCGCTGTCAGCGTTTCGATTTCAGACGAATTGAGTCTGAGGATATTGCCGACAGACTGACATATGTGTGCGCTCACGAGGACGCTCAGCTTACCCGCGATGCCGCCATGCTTATTGCCAGAATTTCAGACGGCGGAATGCGCGACGCGCTCTCACTGCTTGACAGATGCCTTAGTATCACGAGAAACGTCGATGCGTCTGTCGTAACCGATGCCGCCGGCATAATGAACAGAAGTTATCTTCTCAATATGGCACGCGCATTTAAAGAGCATGATTCGTCAAAAGCACTCTCGCTAATCGACGAGCTTCACAAATCTTCATGCGACGCGGAAAGACTCTGTTCGGAGCTTACAAACTATTTCAGAAATATTCTTATTATAAAGACATCTAAAAAACCGCAGGATATTATTATTGCAACTGATGAAGAAATTGCAGAGCTCAAAGATATTTCATCTGAATTTTCTCCTGCTGAGATATTTAATATACTTAATATTTTAAACGAGGCTTCCTCTGCGGTAAAAAGAACTCAAAACAAACGTATTGAGGCGGAAATGGCAGTTATAAAAATCTGCGCGCCCGAGATGAATTCAGATTCGTCCGCTCTTATTTCGAGAATAGAAACACTCGAAAAGCAGCTGGCACAGCTTAGTACAAATCCCCCCGCGGTTATACCGAACCGTCAGGTTATACAACCGGCAATAAAAGAGCAGACCTGTATTAAACCTGTCTTAAAAAACGACGAAAAAAGCGTTCCGGCGCCGGAACCCGCCTCTTCTGCGCAGAAAGAAACTAAAAACGAACCTTTACCGTTTGAGAATGCGCCGAGTGAGGATGTTCAGCGTCCGTTTGACGGTTTTTCCGAAGAGGATAACCCGTCTCTTCCGTTTGACGATATCCCCGTACCGGATGAGGAACCGCTTCCGTTTGATGCTGACGTTTTTCCTTCCGATGATTCCGGCAGCGAGGTTCTCCCGTTTGACGGAAATGAAACTAATGCCGATTCGTTTGATATAAACACCCTGCCGTTTGACGATGATTCGGGAGATTATGAAGACGATTCGATTTTTTCAGACGGCAATGATGACGCAATTCCGTTTGATTCAAACGCTCCCGCTCAGACGATTCCGTCCGTAAGACCGTCAGGCGACGACATGAAAATTTGGACGAATATTATAATGGAATGCGAACGGACGTGCAAACCGCTTATAGGAATGCTTTTAAACACAACGGCGGTTATCAACGGAAATGTTATCACCGTAGACAACTACAACCATCTTCTGCCGTCGCTTTTAACGCAAAAAGTTTTTTCCGACGCGATAAAAAAAGCGGCAAAAAACGTAACGGGTATTGACTTTGATGTCAGACTGGCAGATAATAGATAAAAAATAAAAGTACATTTATTTAATTCGGAGGTTTATGATGAAAGCAAGAATCCCCAATCAGAACAAGGGAAACATGATGCAAAAAATACAGAAAATGCAGGAGGATATGGCTCGCATTCAGACCGAGGTTGAGGAAACCGAGTTCACAGCAAGCGCGGGAGGCGGAGCGGTTGAGGTTACCGTTACCGGCAAACATGAGGTTAAGGCTGTTAACATCAAACCCGAGGTCGTTGACCCTGAGGATATCGAAATGCTTGAGGATCTTCTTATAGCTTCTCTCAATGAGGCTATAAGAAAAGCAAGCGACGCAATGGACAACGAAATGGGCAAGGTTACCGGCGGATTCAATATTCCCGGAATGCCCGGCGGTCTTTTCTGATAAATTATGAATTATAACGTTATACCGCTTCAAAAACTGACCGAGCAGTTTGAGCGAATGCCCGGAATCGGCAGAAAAACAGCCCAGAGACTTTCTTTTTACATTCTGTCTCTGCCTAAGGAAGAAGCGAAAAAAATTTCATCCGCGATAAACGACGCCGTCGAAAAAATTCACAGATGCGCGCTTTGTTGTAATCTTACGGAGGACGAACTGTGCCCCATATGCTCAAGCGACTTAAGAGACAAAACGACTATCTGCGTAGTTGAGGACTCGCAGGATCTTTTGGCGATTGAAAAAACGGGAACATACAAGGGCGTTTATCACGTTCTGCACGGCGCAATATCACCCCTTGACGGAATAGGTCCCGATCAGCTTACGGTACGCGAACTTTTAGCGCGCGTCGCGGGCGAAAACGTCAGCGAGGTTATCCTCGCAACAAATTCCGATATCGAGGGCGAAGCCACCGCCATGTATATCGCGAAACTGATTAAGCCTTTTAATGTAAAAACTACGCGTCTCGCGTTCGGTATTCCCGTAGGCTCCGACCTGCAGTATGCCGACGGAGTTACGCTTTCAAAAGCTCTGGAGGGCAGACAGTCTCTCTGATATTTTATATTTTACAGGAGGAATAGACATGGATAACAAATACGCCATTACGTACGACATCGGAACGACCGGAGTCAAAACATGCGTTTTTGAACTTTCCGACAAGGTAAAACTTCTCGGAGCAGCCTCCGCCGGTTACAAACTTTACATTCTCCCCGACGGAGGTGCCGAACAGGATCCCGACGAGTGGTGGGACGCTATGTGCTCTACCACAAAAACAGCTTTAAAAAAAGCAAAAATAAAAGCTAGGGATATAGAGGGTATTTCATTCTGCTCGCAGATGCAGGGACTCGTTCTCGTCGACAAAGACGGCAAACCCGTACGCAGAGCAATGAGCTATATGGATCAGCGCGCAAGAGACGAGCTTAAAAAGGGAATGGCTCACGGCGTTCAGATAGCGGGCGCGAGCGTTCCCAAACTTTTAAAATCACTTTACTACACCGGTGCGGTTTCATCCTCTGTAAAGGATCCCGTTTGGAAGTACAAATGGGTTGAGGCTCATGAGCCCGAAGTTTTCGCAAAGGCACACAAATGGCTTGACGTTAAGGAAGCTCTCATTGCCAGAATGACAGGCAATTTCATCATGACGTCCGACTCTGCGTTCGGCACTCTCCTTTATGATATAAGAGACGGAAAACACGACTGGGCCATGCCTATTGTAGACATGATAGGCGTTAAACACGAACACCTTGCACGTATTATAAAATCAACCGACAAAGCGGGCATTTTGTCCGAGACAGCGGCAAAAGAGCTCGGACTCGAACCCGGCACCGCAGTATTCGGAGGAGGCGGAGACGCTTCTCTTATCGGAGTCGGCGCAGGTGCGGTCGGTCTTCACGACACACATATTTATCAAGGAACCTCCGGCTGGGTTTCAACCGTTGTCGAGAAAAGCATGGTTGACACATCGGCTATGATAGCCGCTATCGTCGGTGCCGACAGCAACTCGTTTAATTATTTTGCAGAACTTGAGACCGCGGGCAAATGCCTCGAATGGGTCAAGGATCATCTTGCGCTCGACGAAATCGGCATTTATCTTAAGAAAGAACATGTCGCGGAGGGCTACGAAGCGCAGTACACAAGCCTTTACGACTACATGTCATACATAATCAATCAGGTTCCCGCAGGAAGCAACGGAGTTATTTTCACCCCCTGGCTTCACGGTAACCGCTGCCCGTTCGAGGATCCCAACGCACGCGGAATGTTCTTCAATTTAAGTCTCGAAACAGGCAAATCCGAGATTATCCGTTCCGTTGTCGAGGGAGTATGCTATCATCTGAGATGGTTCCTCGAAACCGAAGAGAAAAAGACAAAGACATCCGACGCTATCCGTTTTGTAGGCGGCGGAGCTCTGTCAAAAGTAACGTGTCAGATTCTCTCTGACATCCTCGGCAGAAAAATTGAAACTGTCGACAACCCGCAGAATGTCGGCGCAGTCGGCGCAGCGGTAGTTGTTGCGTGCGGACTCGGACTTATAAAGGATATAACCGAGGCTAAAAAGCTCATTCCTGCAACGGACGTTTTCTACCCCAACAAAGCAAATCACAAAATATACAATAAGTATTTCAACGTCTACAAAGAGCTTTATAACTCAAACAAGAAGAATTTTGCAGCCCTCAACGGCTGAGTTCGAAAGGAATTCCTTAAATGATAGATATTACAACCGCTTTTAACATTGTATATAAGGGCATCGACCCCGAAATGAACAAATACGGATTCACCGCCTCTGCGCCCGATGCGCTTAAGAATGGGGAAACTCCCCTTTTCACCCGCGATAAATCAAACTATCTTGAGTATAAAGGTGACAAGGGAACGGTACGCATCCTGTTTAATGAAAACAAATTCCGTTTTCTCTCGGGAGACGCCGACGCTTCGAGCACGGACGACAGTGATTTTAAACTTGTTTCGAGTTATCTGTTCGTTCCCGACGAATATGACGAAAAAGACGTCCGCTCCATCGTCAACGAGATTATCGAAAATCTCTATGAAACATACAGCAAAAAAGCCATGGCGAAAAAGCAGGCTTCCGACATAAAAGCTCAGGCAACCGTTACAAAATCACAGGTCAAGAGCGGTTCGCTTCTCTATGACAGCGCGACTCTTGCCGTCAGACTTTCGGCGATTTATCCCGAATTAAAGGATTATTATAAAGAAAACATCGCCGAATACGGAGAGTTTTTATGTGAAGAATTCTTCAATGACAAGGCGGCTCCGCTTATTATCAACACAATAAAGCAGAACGACCAGCAGAAGATGAAAAAATTATTCTCGGTTTTAAATGAGATATATAACGACGGCTCAAACGAGGTTCAGGACGTAATCGCGGTTACGATTCTCGGCAAACTTAACAATGATACCGAGCTCATGCACCGCATTCTCCCATATCTCGGAGAAACCATGCTTGAACCCGTTATGCTTGTAAACAAGTATCTTTCAAAATCGAAGAGCGCAAGAATGAGACTCGAAAATCCGCCGAAATATAAGCCTAAGAAAAAGAAAAAGAGCGGCGGACTTATGAGTACGCTCATGGGCGGCGGCCAGGGCGGAAATATGCCCATGTAAAGGCGAGAAATCAATCAGACAGCATATGACCTGTCTGATTTTTTTCATATTTAATGCGTTTTATCGGATAAAAAACAGTTAAACTTTCATTTGTTTAGTTTTAACAATTTTTTAAACTCATTTTACCATTGTTTTTAATGATTTAACTTTTTGTTCATATTTAATTAACCACTTTGCATATATTCAACCGTTATAATTAAAGAAAAATTAAAACGGATGTGATAATTATGTTACCTCCAGCAGGTGAAAACAACTGTTATGAGTTTTTAAAACTCTGTACGGGTATATATAAGGACGTTGATATGATGCAGCATTTCTCCGTCCGTTATAAAAGGAGCAGAATTTTTAAAGACATCGACGCGTT
The DNA here is from genome assembly GCA_002431305.1 of Ruminococcaceae bacterium UBA5904. Taxonomy (GTDB): domain Bacteria; phylum Bacillota; class Clostridia; order Oscillospirales; family Acutalibacteraceae; genus CALACW01. Next base: position 11,950 of record DJEG01000071.1, read on the forward strand.
AAGCGGGTATTTTCAAAAAAAACTCGGTCTTAAAGAGGGCGATGTTTATACGGTTTTCATGCCGACTACTGTTCAGGGAATCATTGCTTTTTACGCGCTTAACAGCATCGGCGTTATTGTAAATTTCGTTCATCCGCTGATGTCCACGGAGTTTTTGAAAGAGACGCTTGAGGATGTAAATGCTAAGGGCGTTATGGTGCTCGATATTCTCTCGAAAGACCACGTAAAAACAATAAATGACAGCGGACTCCCCTGTCTTATATGCCGTTCATCGGACTATTCCGAGGGTATAAAAAAATTCGGGACAAGCATCGGCGAAAATATTGCAAAAGCCGTTTTTCCGAAATTCAAAAATGCAACATATTATAAAGACGCGCTCGCGGTAAATCTCATTCCAGAACCGCTTACAAACAACTGCGATACTCCCGCCGTCTATCTTAACGGAGGCGGAACAACGGGCAAAAGCAAGACAATAAAACTTACATCCCGTGCTATAAACGAACTTACATCGAGAGTGTCTGAAATTGACGAAATTCATATTCCCGGAGAAGAGGCGGAAATAATAGTCCTGCCCATGTTCCACTGTTTCGGACTGATAATTGCAATTCATATGGCTCTGTGCAATTCGGCCAGAATTATTCCGATGATGCAGTTCGACGCTAAACTTTTCAATAAATTAATGAGAAAAAATCTCATTGTCGGATTCGGGGGAATTCCGCTTATGTTCGAAAAGCTTATGAGAGAAAAACATTTCGACGGACCGTGGCTTAAAAACGTCAGAATGATGTTCTGCGGAGGCGACGATATCAGCGACGATTTCCTCGATACATTCAACTCTTATTTTGAAAAATGGGGCGCTCCCGGACGCTTAAGACAGGGTTACGGTCTCACCGAAATCGGCTCCGTATGCTGTACGACAACAAACACCGACTATAAGCGCGGTTCCATCGGCAAACCGCTGAACGGAATCAGAGTCGAAATATGGGATGATGACCATAACGAACTTCCCGCCGGGGAAATCGGCGAAATTGCCGTTTCCGGTCCTACCATAATGAGCGGATATTACACAAAGGACGGTCCCGAAGACCTCGGACTTTATAAGGATAAGGACGGCGTAAAATGGGTTCTTTCGGGCGATCTTGCCTATAAAGACAAGGACGGTTATCTGTTTTTCTCAGGCAGAAAGAAAAGAGTTATAATTATTTCGGGTTATAACGTTTATCCGAACGATATTGAGAAAAAAGTCGGCGAACTCGATTATATAAAAGACGTATGTGCCGTTCAGGGCTGGCAGAACGACCGCTCTATCGTAAGACTTTATGTTTCTCTTAAAAAGAATGTTGACAAAGCACAGTGCGAAAGCGAAATAAGACAGCTTTGTGAAAATAATTTCTCTAAATTCTACATTCCCAGGGAAATAGTATTCTTAAATGAGCTTCCTCAGACTCCGCTTATGAAAGTCGATTTCATGAAATTAAGTCAGATGAAGCCGAACGATCCGATATACAAATAAAAGAATAAACAGAAAATGAAGGAGATGTTCTTGACATGTTAAGGATTAACTCATATTTATGCAAGAGCTGCGGTTACTGCATAAAATTCTGTCCCAGGCAAATCCTCAATATGAGCGGCGAACGAAACAAACGCGGATTCTTTTACCCCTCTCTTACCGACAGCGACAAATGTCTGTCATGCGCAATATGCGCGTCGGTATGTCCGGAGGGCGCGATAGAACTTAACGGGGAGGATGAGTAAAATGGGCGAAAAACGTTTCATGAAGGGCAATGAAGCCATAGCGGAAGCGGCAGTCAGAGGCGGATGCAGATTTTTTGCAGGCTACCCCATCACTCCGCAGAACGAAATTCCCGAGTATCTCTCATGGAGACTGCCCGAGGTCGGCGGTTCGTTCGTACAGGGCGAGAGCGAAATAGCTTCCGTTAACATGGTATACGGCGCGTCCGCAATGGGAACGAGAGCCATGACCAGTTCCTCGGGCCCCGGCATCAGCTTAAAGGCAGAAGGTATCTCCTATCTTGCTGCGGCAATGCTCCCCGCATTGATAGTTAATATAAGCAGAGGAGGGCCCGGACTCGGCTCCATACAGCCCGCGCAGTCGGATTATTTGCAGGCGACAAAGGCTCTCGGACACGGCGGATTCCATGCGATGGTATTTGCTCCGAATTCGGCTCAGGAAGCGTGCGATATAGTTTACGAATCATTCGAATATGCCGAGCGCGACAGGAACCCAGTACTCGTTTTAATGGACGGCTGTCTCGGAAATATCATGGAGGAAGTCGAACTTCCCGAAATGAAAGAAATTAAGTACGAGGATGTCCCCGAATGGAGTCTTTCAAGACGTAACGGCAGAGACTATCAGGGAAATATAACTCCTATTTACACAGAGCCTATTCTCGAGGGACTCAACGCGATGGCGGGCGAAATGTACAAGGACTGGGAGGAAAACGACGTTAAAGTCGAAGAATTCATGGTCGACGACGCCGAATACGTTATCGTCGCGTACGGTATCGCTTCAAGAGTATCAAAAGAAGCCGTTATTAATTTAAGAGAAAAAGGAATTAAAGTCGGATTAATAAGACCGATAACTCTTTTCCCGTTCCCGAAAAAGAGTATTAAAAATCTTGATTATAACCGCGTTAAGGGAATTATCGATATCGAAATGACTATTCCCGCTCAGATGCGCGAGGATATTGAACTCCAGGTTATGGGCAGATGTCCCGTATACGAATACGGCAGAAGCGGCGGATGTCTGCTTGACGACGACGGCGTAAGAGAAGCTATCGAAAATATAGTTTGCGGAGGCGGAGAAAATGGCTGAATATAAAAGACCCGAACTTATAGCAGACTCTCCGAGCGGTTACTGCCCCGGATGTCTGCACTCGCTTGCGACGAAACTCATCGCGGAAGTTATCGAGGAAATGGGACAGGCTGATAATTCGTTAAACGTTATCTCCGTAGGATGTTCCGCTCTTAATATTCTCTACTGGGGAG
>DJEG01000042.1:0-16823 GCA_002431305.1 Ruminococcaceae bacterium UBA5904
CGCCGTAATGCTTGTAAAGTTTTGGGTGGTACAGCGTACTAGAAACACAAAAAGGCTGTTCCGAAAAATCGGAACAGCCTCAATACTGCTTTTATTAAGCCCTTATTTCATTAATCCGAAACGTAGGGAAGAAGAGCAATCTGACGAGCGCGCTTAATAGCAATCGTGAGATCTCTCTGATGCTTTGCGCAGGTGCCGGTGATTCTTCTGGGAAGAATCTTTGCTCTCTCGGATGTGAAGCGATGAAGCTTTGCGACATCCTTGTAATCTATGGTTTCAGCCTTTTCAACGCAGAAAACGCAGACCTTTTTACGGCCTTTTCTGCCGGCAGGGCGTCCGCCTTTATCGCTTTTTTCGTAAGCCATTACGTAAACCTCCTTAGAAAATTAAAGATCAATTAAGATCAAAACGGAAGATCGTCTTCCGAATCGGACAGAGTATCAAAATCCTCTGAACCGCCGTTCTGAAAAGCAGCGGGAGCTGTTGAACCTGCGTCGCTGCGTCCCGAAGGAGCAGAACCGGCGTTGTAACCGCCGCCCGATTCATTTTTGGAACCGCAGAAACTGACTCTGTCTGCGACAACTTCCCAAACAGTGACTTTTCTGCCGTCTCTGTTATCGTAAGACCTCGACTGAAGCGAGCCCTGAATCGCAATCATCTGACCCTTACGGAAATACTTAGTAACAAAATCCGCCTGCTGACGCCATGCGACAACATTGATAAAATCAGTCTGACGATCCTCACCCTGTCTTGCGTAACCGCGGTCAACGGCAACGGCGAACGATGTAACGGAAATACCCGAAGACGTCGTCTTAAGCTCGGGGTCGGCAACAAGTCTGCCCATTAAAATAACCGAGTTCAACATGCTTTTTTACTCTCCTCAGAATTATTTTTTAACAACGATTGAACGAAGAATGCCGTCGGTAATTCTGGCGATACGCTCGAACTCTGCGGGGAATTCCGTGTTAGCCTCGAAGTTATAAAGAACGTAGTGACCCTCTGACTCGTAGTTGATTTCGTATGCAAGTTTTCTCTTACCCCATACGTCAACACTCTCGAGAGTACCGTTAGCCTCGATAAGAGCCTTGAACTTCTCGCTGAGCTCCTCGATCTTCTCGTCACCGTTCTTTACGGAGATTACGATTATAGCCTCGTACTTTGTCATTAATGCTGCACCTCCTTTTGGACATATGGCTCCGCCTTTAATCGGAGCAAGGATATGCGTATAAAGCCATAACTTTATACAGCAATTACATATTATATATGAAAACGTTTCGTGTGTCAAGTGCCGATTTTAATTTTGTTGACATTGCGCGAATTAATTGACTTTTCCGAGATATTCCTCGAGACTCAATCCGCTTGCCTTGATTTTCGAAGCGTTTTCAACTCCGACGTAACGCCAGTGCCACGGCTCCGCCTTAACGCCGGTATACTTCTTATTTTCCTCTGTATATCTCAATATAAATCCGTAGTCGTCGGCATGCTCGCAAAGCCACGCATACTCCGCGGAATCCGCGAAACGGCTGTCGACCCAGCCAATATCCATGGCGATGCCGATATTGTGCTCACTGCTTCCCGGAGGCATACGGCGGGTTGAGGCAAGCGCCTCTGACTCCTCCTGCGAATAGCCGTCGGCAAGGTACTCCTCTACAAGATTATTATATAAATATTTCTGTTTTGAATAGCTTCTGTAGCCCGACACCGGGGTAAGAGTCACGCCGTCCGCTTTTCCAGCGTCGTACATTTTCTGATACGCCTCGGCGGCTCTGTAGTCAAGAAGCTGATCCGAACCCTTTATAGCTGGAACAAAATTAATTTCATCGTCAACATTGTCGCTGACGCGGTAGAACGTATTAAGCAAAACTAGTTTCCACTCGCTGTCGTTTTCAGGCAGAGAAATCATCTGCGGTTCGGTAAGCAGTCTGACTCCCGATGAAGATGATTTTTTCGTCGTCGAATTCTGTTTTTCAGTAACCTTCACGGTCGTTTCTTTTGCAGTCGTTATAACCGCCGTCGTCGGCGCGGAAGTTTCGGTTTTCGTTGTAGTCTCAGCCTTTTTCTTTTCGGTTACATGCGCGTAATCTTCCATGCTTGACTCGGGCGTTACGCTCGTCTGCTCCTTATCTTTCTTATTATTTAAAGCCGTAACAATAAACACCGCCGCGGCAATTATTACAACAGCCGTTACGGCAACGCACAGAGTGACAATTTTCGGATTTATGGAATTTTTCCTCTTTTTCTTTTCGGACACTTAATTCATCTCCGTAAAATTAGTGACTTTATTATACATTTTATTTAAAGAAAAGTCAACCGAACTTATTATTGTACATTACAGACAATTATAGAACTGTTTTTTTGTTTAGTATGAATAGTCGACAATTGCATCATTATGTGATAGAATATTCAGAGATTCAAAAATGATAATAGTTCACAAAATAATGTTGTAAATTATCGCCGTTGTGTGATATACTTACTTCATTGCATAAAAAGGAGTTTCATATATGAACAAATCAGCTAAGCGCGTCGTTGCCGCTATTCTCGCTTCTCTGTCGCTCGCTTCGTTCGCAGGATGCGACATCATCAAGGACGTTGAGGAAGTAACCGAGGACAAAACACCTGTTGTCGAGGCTCAGATCCCCGTTACAAAACAGGAAATCGTCGATTACTACAACACGGTAACGAATTATTTAAGAGACGATGCAAATTTCAAGTCAAACGCTCCCTCAGTGGATGTAGGCGAAAAAATCGATATTGACGATATAAAAATTACAGCTCCCGAATCGGATGAAACACCCGACGAGCTCAAACCGCTTGCAACGAGCGCAAAGCAGATTAAAAAAACCATACTCGAAAAGCTCAACTCTTCCGTAGGCTCCGAGGCGGGCAAAAAATCAATCGAATACGGCAAGGGCGGTATTAAGGACAGCCTTTCACCCGAGGGCGTTCAGGTCAGCGCACTGACTGTCGACGACGTCTGCGCGGCAGAGTGCGAAACCGAAAACGGCGTATATAATATAGATATATATATCGAGAGCGCGCCCGAGTCGATTAAGAAGGTTTTCGACCTGCCCGATAAGGCTTCGGTTCTCAGCGAAATCGCAAAGACCGATAATTACATGGTTATAAAGGACTACACAACGGCGTATATAGACCGCGACGAGAGAGCGTTATATAACGAGGAAAATCCCGACGATATTCCAGAGTGCAAGATTCACATGACAGTTAACGCAGACACCAACAAGGTTACGTCCATAGAATTCATCCGCTCGGAGAAGGTCAACGCTCCCGCGCTCGGAACAGGTTCGTTCGAGAGTTTCGGCAGATTCAATATCGCGTTCAGATTAAAAGATTCCAAAACGTTTAAATTCATTTGGACCGCACCCGTAACCGAATAATAATTATTAAACAATTTTCAAGGCTTCCCGATAAAAGAGGAGCCTTGTTTTTATGCTTATATCGGCATATTCGAAAAAACCGCGTTTTGTTTGTTTTATACAAATATCGGCAAAATATTTATTTACTGTTGCCAAACGCTTTAAATAGTGATATTATTTTATTTTGTAATAAAGTTATGTAACAAAGTTATATGTATTTGGAAGGTGTTATTTTGAATTCCGCACAGAATGTCAGAAACATTGCCATAATCGCTCACGTCGACCACGGCAAAACAACGCTCGTCGACCAGCTTTTACGTCAGAGCGGTACGTTCAGAAGCAACGAACAGGTTGCAGAGAGAGTCATGGACTCAAACGACCTTGAGAGGGAGAGAGGAATTACCATCCTCTCAAAAAACACGTCGGTTCACTACAACGGCGTTAAGATAAACATTGTCGACACTCCCGGACATGCCGATTTCGGCGGCGAGGTTGAGCGTATAATGACAATGGTCGACGGCGCGCTTCTTCTCGTTGACGCATTTGAAGGATGCATGCCTCAGACGCGTTTCGTTCTCTCAAAAGCTCTTGCATTAAAGAAAAAAATCATTGTAGTTATCAATAAAATAGACCGTCCCGGAGCCAGACCCGACGAGGTTATCGACGAAGTTCTCGACTTATTCATAGAGCTCGGAGCCGACGACGATCAGATAGAATTTCCGGTTGTTTTCGCTTCGGCTAAGGACGGCTACGCTTCGCTTGATTCGTCCGTAAGAGAGGGCGACATGAGACCTCTTTTCCAGTCGATAATAGATAATATCGAACCGCCCAAGGGCGACGACGACGCACCGTTACAGCTTCTGTTTTCGAGTCTTGACTACGACGACTACGTAGGACGTATCGGCATAGGCAAGGTTGAGCGCGGAAAGATTAAGCAGGGCGAGAACGTCGTTCTCTGCAAACAGGACGGCGAACAGCAGAACGTTAAACTCGCAAAGCTCTATCAGTTCGAGGGACTTAAAAGAGTCGAGGTTTCCGACGCTAAGTGCGGAGACATAGTAGCGGTTTCCGGTATCGCGGGACTCAATATAGGCGAGACAATATGTGACTCGCAGTGCGTTGAACCCCTTCCGTTCGTTAAAATTGACGAGCCTACGCTGTCGATGAACTTCATGGTAAACGACAGCCCGTTCGCCGGTCAGGACGGCAAATTCGTTACATCGAGAAACCTGCGCGCAAGACTGTTCAAAGAAGTCGAGACAAACGTCAGCATGAGAGTCGAAGAAACAGACAGCACCGACACGTTTAAGGTTTCGGGCAGAGGCGAACTTCATCTTTCCATTCTGATTGAAACAATGCGCCGTCAGGGTTACGAATTCCAGGTTTCCAGCCCTAAGGTTATATTCAAAAAGGACGAAAACGGCAAGCTTTTAGAGCCTATCGAGCTTCTTATCATCGAGGTTCCGAACGATTACGTCGGTCCTGTTATGGAGAAAATCGGTTCGCGCAGAGGCGAGCTTGAAAACATGACAATACGCGACGGCGGAACGACTCACCTCGAATTTCTCATTCCCGCAAGAGGACTTATCGGTTACAGAAGCGAATTTCTTACCGACACTAACGGTTACGGCATCATGAACAACCTTTTCCACGCGTACGAGCCGTACAAGGGCGAGATTGTAACCCGCGACAGAGGTTCGATTATCGCACACGAGGCGGGCGAATCGACCGGCTACGGTCTGTTCAATACACAGGACAGAGGCCGTCTGTTCATAGGTCCCGGCGTTCCCGTTTACGAGGGAATGATAGTCGGCGAATGCTCAAAGAACGAGGATATTGTCTGCAACGTATGCAAGAAAAAGCAGATGACAAATACACGTGCCGCGGGAAGCGACGACGCGTTAAGACTCGTTCCCCACTCCGTACTCAGCCTCGAGCAGTGCATGGAATTCTTAAGCGACGACGAACTTCTCGAAGTTACGCCTCATCATTTAAGACTGCGTAAAATGATTCTCTCAAAAGAACAGAGAATGAAACAGCAGTTCAGAAAGAAATAATCAAAAATAAAATACGAACTCGGAAAGGACAAATCCTCTCCGAGTTTTTTTTGTATATTCAAGTTAAAAAAATCCCCCCCGTCCGGCGATGAGCAAAAAACGGAGGGATTATTCCTGATTTGATTATAAATTACAAAGCTTCTACGATCTCTTTTGTATCCTGCGCTATCATAAGCTCCTCATTGGTCGGGATAACGAACATTCTGACCTTTGAGCCGGGAACGGAAATTTCGACCTCTTCGCCGCGGAGCTTATTTGTCTCCTCGTTAATTGCGGTACCGAGGAACTCGAGCTTTTCTGCGACTCTCGTTCTGTACTGCGGGTTATTTTCTCCGATACCTCCGGTGAATACAACAGCGTCGAGACCGCCCATAGCGGCCGCGAATCCGCCTATGTACTTAGTAAGCTGATGGCAGAGCATGGACTCAACGAGCTTAGCTCTTTCGTCGCCCTGCTTAGCTCTCTGCTCGATAGTTCTGTTGTCGCTCGTACCGGTAAGTCCGAGCATACCCGACTTTTTATTCATAACGGTGTCGATTTCATCGGGAGTGAGATTCTCGTTCTTCATGATAATGGGAACGATAGCGGGGTCAATCGAACCGCAGCGCGTACCCATTATGATACCCTCAAGAGGCGTAACGCCCATGGTGGTATCGAAGCACTTGCCGTCAACGACAGCCGAAATCGAGGAACCGTTGCCGAGGTGGCAGGTTACAATCCTGGAATGCTCGGGAGAGCCGAGGAGTTCAATGCATCTCTTGCTTACGAAACGGTGAGACGTTCCGTGGAAGCCGTAACGGCGGATACCGTACTTTTCATAATATTCATAGGGAAGAGCGTACATGTACGCATAGTCGGGCATAGTCGAATGAAATCCGGTATCAAATACCGCAACCTGAGGAACGCCCTTCATTATAGCCTCGCACGCCTTGATACCGGTAAGGTTTGCGGGATTGTGGAGAGGTCCGAGCGGGAAGCACTCCTTGATAGCCTCCTCAACCTTTTCGTCAAAGAGAACGGAGCCCTTGAACTTCTCTCCGCCGTGCAGAACTCTGTGTCCCACCGCGCCGATTTCGTCCATTGAATTGATAACGCCGTGTTCCGCGCTCGTGAGAGTGTCGAGTACAATATTGATAGCAGCCATGTGGTCAGCCATAAGCTGAGGCTTCTTGATTATATTCTTTGATTCGTCAGAGGGAACCTTATGAGTAAACGTGCAGTTGTCGCATCCTATCTGCTCGCAGATACCCTTTGCAAGCAAATCGTTCGTATCCATGTCGATAAGCTGATATTTAAGAGACGAACTGCCCGCGTTTATAACGAGAATTTTCATAATAAAATATACCTCCGAAATAAAAATACTTGCTAATTTCTCATACAAAGTTTATTATATACTTATATAATTCCTTTTTCAAGACTTTTTTGCACGGAGATAAAAAATGAGTACATCAGGCGTAGTTGCGGAGTACAATCCGTTTCATTCGGGACACAAATATCAGCTAGATAAAACGAAAGAAAAAACGGGGCTCCCCGTTATCGCCGTTATGAGCGGAAATTTTGTTCAGCGCGGAGAGTGCGCCCTGTTCGACAAAAGCGTAAGAACCCGGGCGGCACTTATGAACGGAGCGGACATAGTGTTCGAACTGCCGCTGCCGTGGGCGTTGTCCTCAGCGGAAAAATTCGCGTCGGGCGCGGTTTATCTTTTAAATTCAACAGGCGTATGCGATTTCATGTCGTTCGGAAGCGAGTCCGGAAGCATTAAAAATATAATAACCGCGTCGAACGCTCTTTTAAATATTGATGAAAATATTATAAAAAAATACCTGTCCGACGGATATTCGTACCCGACGGCAAGGCAAAAGGCACTCGAAGAAACGACAGACGAAGAAATATCGTCCCTTATCTCGACACCGAACGATCTGCTCGGGGTTGAATACGTAAAAAGCATTATAAAAAATAAATATCCGCTGACTCCGATTACGATTAAGCGTTCGGGAGCCGGGCATGATTCGGACGAGATAAACGAAAACACGGCGTCCGCTTCAGCTATCCGCAATATAATAGGTTCCTCGCTCGATTACTCCCCGTTTGTTCCCGAAAACACACTCGAATTATACCAAAAAAGCGAAAAATCAAACTTAAAAAAGCTCGAAAAATGTATCCTCTCGCATTTAAGACGAAAAAGCGCCTCAGACTTTTTATCTTACCCCGACGTATCGGAGGGACTCGAATACAGAATTTATGAAGCGGTGAGAGATTCCGACAGCCTTGAGTCACTCTATTCTGCGATAAAAACGAAACGCTACGCGCATTCGAGAATCAGAAGAATAATAATGTCAGCTTTTCTCGAAATTGAAAAATCATACACGTTTACTCCCCCGCCGTACTTACGCGTTCTCGGATTTACCGACGAGGGCAGAGCGATTTTAAAACAAATGAAAAAGACGGCGTCGATTCCCGTGATAATGCGTTACTCCGACGTAAACGCTTTGGACGAGAGAGCAAAAAAGGTATATGAGCTCGAATGCAAATCGACCGACCTGTTTTCTCTTGCATTTAATCCCGTATTAAAATGCGGTAACGAAATGAGACGGGAAATTATCTATAGCAAAAGAGAGCCGGAAGGTCACGAGGTTAAATGATTTTTAATATTCTCGTTTTCGAGTCTCTTTTTGAGCTTTGAGAGTACTTTTTTCTCTATTCTCGAAACATAACTTCTCGATATCGACAGAGCCTGCGCGACTTCCCGCTGGGGCAGAGGGTCGTTCCCGTCGAGCCCGTAACGCATTACTATAATACGTTTCTCCCTATCGTCCGCGACCTCATCCAAAAGCCTTGCGAGAAGCGAGCACTTTATTCTGCGGTCGATATCGTCGGCTATCGTATCCTCGACGCTTATAATATCCGACAGTGTAAGCGGGTTTCCCTCGCTGTCGGTCTCAATAGGATCGCTCATGGAGATATCCTGGGCGGTCTTTTTTAAATTTCTGAAATACATCAGTATCTCGTTTTCGATGCACCGAGCCGCATATGTCGCAAGTCTCGAGCCCTTTGACGGGTCAAAACCGTTAATGCCCTTTATAAGTCCGACTGTGCCGACCGATATCAAATCGTCCTGGTCGCACCCGGAAGAATAATATTTTTTAATAACGTGAACGACAAGTCTCATATTGTGTTCGACGAGTTTATTTCTCGCCTCTTTATCGCCGCCGCATTTTAATTTAATCAGCCTCTCCTCCTCCGATTTTGACAGCGGAGGGGGAAATACGCTTTTAGAATCAAGGTGAAGCGCAAGAAAAACAAGGTCGCCGAGCATACGTTCAAAGATTAAAAACGACATTTATATATCGCCTCCCGTAATTGATATGAATAAAAAACAGCGATATTGCAAGTCCCGATTGACAAAACATCCGGCGGGTGATAAACTCTAATCACACATGAGTCTAAAAAGACAGCAAAGGAGCATCAAAATAAATGTTAAAAACATTCAGCATCATCTATAACCCCGTTGCAACAAAGTTTAAAATGAGCATTATCGAGCATATTATATGCCGTTTCGTTTCTAAAGGAATGACGCTAAACAAAGTTGAGAAAAGTCAGTATTCGGGTCACGTTATTGAGCTTATAAAACAGCTTGACCCCGAGTCCGACCTGCTTATCACCGTCGGAGGAGACGGCACTGTAAACGAGGCGTTCAGAGCGTTCTACGAGATAGAACAGAACAGCGTTTACGCCCACGTTTCGACAGGTACGACGAACGACATGGCAAACAATTTCGGATTAAGCCGTAAGGACGCGATTAAGAGCATAGACCTTCTGGCAGACGGCGGACATGAGAGTATGATGGATTCGTTTACAGTAAACGGTGAACCCGTTTCGTACGTTTCGGCGTTCGGATTCGTAGCTCCGATTCCCTATCTTGTAAACAATAAATTAAAAAAAGTTCTCGGTCATGCGGCATACGTAGTATCGGCGGTTCCCGTCCTCGCGTCAAAGCAGAATAAACTTAAATTTACATATGAACACGACGGCATGGAGGAAGAGTGCGAGTGCATCATGGCGTGCATACTCAATTCCAAAGGCACCGGCGGAGTCAATGTTTTCAAGAACGTCGACATGAACGACGGAAAATTTGAAGCCGTGTTCGTAAAAAGCCTGTCTCCGAAGCTTATCAAAAAAATATTCGCTCAATATTTAAAGGACGAAATCGATTTATCTCAGCTTCAGGAGTACACCGTAACATTCAGTACCGATTATCTTAAAATCAAATTTGAATCAACGCCCAAGTACGAGGTAGACAACGACGGAAACAAGGCTTCGTTCACTCTAAAAGATTCAGACAACACTCTTGAATATAAAATAGGCAAAAAAATAAAGATTCTTCTTCCCGCTCATGAGACGAGAAATGAATCAAACGATTAAAATTAACATTTTATTATTGAAAACCGTATTTACGGTATGATATACTGTTTTTCAGAAAAATTCGGGAGTGATATATAATGTCAAAATTAAAAGATATCGATGCCGGCGCGGAAGCTAAAGGCTCGGGAGTAAAAACGCTGTGGCAGTTTGTTAAGTTTATAATAGTAAGTCTGCTTGCGTGCATAGTGCAGTTTACTCTTCTTAACGTACTTAAGTTCATACCGTTTATCCATGAGCTTTATTCACAGGATTTCCACTGGTGGATATTTACATGCGAAGCGGCGGCGGGCGGTCTCGGCTATTTCATAGTTAATAACACCGCAAATATTGCGGCACAGATTGTTTCGTTCTTCATAAACCGTGAAAAAACATTCAACTCAAGCGCAAATATCGCGGTAACGCTTCCCATTTACATTGTTTTCACCGTCGCGCTTATCGTATTCTCCGCATGGCTTAACCCCACGCTCAAAGATTTTCTTGTAAACAAAAACATGTCCGACGTTCTCGCGGCAAATATCGCTACTGCTGTTTGCTCCGCAATTCAGTTTTTCCTCTACTTCCCTGTAGACAAGATTCTTTTCAGAAAAAAGAAAGAGAATAAGGAAGAAGCCGAAGCAAAGGCTGAATAAGTTAAATTAAATACAAAATTTCGGCTCGGTGATTAAATTCGCCGAGCCGTTTATTTTATCCTGTTTTATTAGGTCATTACGACGGGCTTAATTTCATCTGCGTCGAACTCCATTTTATCAATGCATAAAAACCTCGCGTTCGGGTCTTTATTATCATAACGCCGTCTGTGATAAACCATAAGCGTTTCGCCGTTTTCAAGCTGAAAGAATCCGTTGTGTCCGGGACCCTCCGCGACCGGCAGCTGCGAGGAAAGAATCGTACCTCTCGATACGAACGGTCCTGTCGGCGAATCGGATATCGAATAGTCGACGCTGTACGTGCCCTGAGTCCATCCGCCGTGCGACCACATGAAATAATACTTATCCCCGCGCTTCATCATGCACGGTCCCTCGACGTAATTTTCGGGCGTAACTTCTTTAAAGACATCGCCGTCGTCAAACGGGACAAATCCCGTCATATCATCATTCATCTTACATACATTGCAGTGCTTCCATCCGCCGTAATAAAGATAAACCGTGCCGTCGTCATCTTTAAACAAATGTGCGTCGATAGGCTGTGCACCGTTTATAAAAGTCGAAATAAGCGGTCTGCCGAGATAAGCTTTAAACGGACCGAACGGAGAATCGGACACGGCAATTTCGAGTCCGCCTCCCTCATTGTCGGCATGTATATCGTTTGAGGCAAAAATATAATAATATTTCGAATTCTTTTCAATAATCGTCGGAGCCCACACCGCGCGTTTTACCCAAGGGAAGCCCGACATATCTATAATACCTTTTTTAATCTCCCAGTGTTCGAGGTCATCGGAGATAAACATATCATGATTGAGCTGGTCATCAAACGGCAGACTGCGCGTTACGTATATGCAGTATTTGCCCTCGTAAAATCTTGCCTCGGGGTCGGCATACCACGATTCGGACAGAGGATTGTTAAATTTAATACCCATCATTTTTTCTCCCGTCTTTTTTTTATAATGCCCGCAGTCAGAAGTCCCGCCGAGACTGCGGCTGCCGAAACCCCCGCGATAAGTGCGCATTTTGACTTAAACATTCCGTCCGCGTCCCAAATGTATCTTATTTCCGCGCCGATACCGTCACCGCACAGAGCTTTGTATGTAAGTACATATGTCTCATATTTCGAAGTATCATTTTCGTCGATAATGAATACTCTGACTCCCCTGTTCCTGTCGCCGTAACATCTGAACGAAGCGCACGGGGTTCCTATGATATCGATTCCGTCGAGCACCGCCTCAAAATTATTGAGATGATCGTGACCGAATACTGCCGCTCGAACGTCGCCCTGTTTTTTCATCGCGTCGAACTGACCGAAATTCTCCTCACAGCACGCGGGATATTCGCCCATAACGCCGTGATGAACCCTGGTTCTGTCGACCTTGAAACTCTTGCCGTCTCTCGTATTTCCGCCAAACGGTATAACGTCCGGGTCGTTTTTATCGCATTCAACAACGAGCTGAGCGGTCTCGGGGAACGGAACGTGCTGGAATAAAAGCGAATCCACGGCTTTTCCTCCGTTAAGCTCTTTTAACTCCTCGCTCTTTTTAACATACCAGTCGACCGCGTTTTTACTTACATATTCATAGCACTTGTCCGCCTGTTTGTCGTAACCTGCGGAGTCGAACATCCATATATTGTATTTTATCTTATCGGAATCCGAGGCATATATCGGTATATTATACGTATCGCAGTCTATACCCTCCTTCGGGTCGTCGAGTCCGACGTTGTGCGGGTATGCTCTGTAAATATCCGCCTGCTCCTCCTTGGTTATCATGTTCATATCGTCGTGGTTTCCGTATATCATCGCAAACGGAATCGAGCGTTTTTCAATCGGCTCGACAACATGGGCGATAGCTTTTTTCATGGCCTCATACTCGCCCTCTTTAGTCTTAATGACCTTTCTCGAACCGATACGCGCGTCGCGTAAATGATTGCCGAGTATATTATCACCGGTCAGAACCACCAAATCGGGCTTGACCTTGTCGTACGCGATATCGAGCATTTTTTTCATAGTCGGACGAGCAAACTGCAAATCCTGAGTATCGCTGACCTGGAGAATAACAAATTTACCGTCTTTATTAAATCTTAATTTACCGTTCATATATTACCTCTGTATCAAAAATTGTATATATATTTTACCATACCCGCAAGCTAATGTAAACATTTCTTTGCAATGTGTTATAAATATTGCAGGAGTGTAAATAATTCATAATTTGTTAAAATATAATTGCTTTAAGAATTTTATTGTGATATTATTAATATAAGTTAAGTACGGGAGGTGTATTTTAAATGGATAAAATCGTTGAGTTTTTCACAATCATCTACAACTTCCTCAAAGAGTTGTTCATCGTTCTCGGACTCGCTAAACGTGAAGACGGTACAAAATAATTAAACCGTTTTTATTTTCTAATTTATTATTGTGAGGTGTATTTAACATGACTATCGATAAACTTATCGCGCTTCTCAAGGTTATCTTTGATTTCCTTAAAAAGCTTTTCGGATTTGTTAAGGAGCTTATTCCTGAAGAGAGCACGAATGCTTAATCCGATGTTTTAAACGGCTATTATCATAACAAAAAATTCGGAGCCGATTCAGGCTCTGTTTTTTTATCCGAATATGCGCATGAGCACAAAAAAAGTCCCGCACCGATGTTCGGCACGGGGCTCTTTTTTATTAAGGTTCAAACGTTATCTCGGCTGAACGACCGATGAAAACAGAGCTTTTATTTTCTCGATAAGCCGCTCGAAGAAATTAATAATAGTTGTAAGCAGCGAGGGGTAAACTCCCATTCCGGGATCAAGCTCAGAACCGGGATCCATAGATATTACATTATCGTTATCCATTGACTGCACCTCCTTACAACTCAATACTACCATAGTTATATAAGGAAGTCAAGCGACGATATTCAAAATCTGTTCACATTATATATTATTTTTGTTCACATAACTTACAAACGCGTCCATGTGCGTCCTGCCCTTTTCGTCTCTTGCAAACACTCCGCACTGTTCGAGAATCGCGCTGTAAACTATGCCGATTTCATTTTTTATAATATCGACAACGTTGCTCTCGTCAATTTTATCGTATTTCTTTTTAAAATTCATAACCCAGTCATAGTGCTTGCCTATGCTCTCGTTATTCGAAAAATCTGCGCCCGAAAGTATCGCTTCTTTCAAAGAAGCCATTTCGCCTTTAAGTCTTGCGGGCAGAACGGCAAGTCCCATTACCTCGATAAGTCCGATATTCTCTCTCTTGATATGATGATACTCGGGGTGCGGATGGTAAACGCCGTCGGGGTACTGCTCGGTCGTTATGTTGTTTCTCAAAACGAGGTCGAGTTCATAGTTTTCCCCGCGTTTTCTCGCTATCGGGGTTATCGTGTTATGCGGTACTCCGTCTGTTTCGGCGAATATAAACGCATCGGTGTCGGTGTAGCCTCTCCACGCAGACAGGATTTTTCCGCCGAGAGAACAGATTCTGTCGGTGTCCTTACCGCTTAATCTGATAACGGTCATCGGCCATTTTACAACGCCTGCCGATACGTCAGAAAATCCGTCAAATTTAAGTTCCCTCTCGACCTTTGCCTTAGCCATTGCAAAATCATACTTTCCGCCCTGGAAATGCTCGTGCGCGAGAATCGAACCGCCGACTATAGGCAGGTCGGCATTCGAACCGACGAAATAATGAGGCAGGAACTTAACGAACGCGAAAAGTTTTCTGAACGCCTTTTCGTCAATCTTCATCGGCGTGTGAATGCCGTTAAATACTATACAATGCTCGTTATAATAGACGTATGGCGAGTACTGCATGAACCAGTTTTCACCGCAGATATCTATGGGGATGATTCTGTGATTCTCCCTCGCCGGGTGATTTACCCTGCCCGCGTAGCCCTCGTTTTCACGGCAGAGCATGCATTTGGGATACGAAGCCGTCTTAGCCTTAGCCGCGGCTGCGATAGCCTTGGGATCCTTTTCGGGCTTTGAAAGATTTATCGTGATATCCATATCTCCATACGGGGTATGAGTTATCCACTTCATATCCTTTTTAACCCTGTACGTTCTGATATAGTCTGAATTTCTCGAAAGTGAATAGTAATAATCCGTCGCCGAAACCCTATCATTATTGTATCTCGACATAAATTCGCCGATAACCTCGCTCGGGCGGGGCATAAGGCAGTTCATAATTTTCGTGTCAAGCAGGTCTCTGTATGTAACCGAGTCCTCGCACACACCGTTTTTAACCGCAAAATCAAGCAAAACCTTCAGGATTTCTTCAAGTTCGGCACCCTTTACGGCTTCGCATTCTTCATAATCGTCAGAACCGATAACGTCTAAAATAAGATTCCTTGCATAAACGCCGTCGGCGGGTTTTATAAGTTCTTTTTCTATACCGTAATTTACAAGAGAAGCGACTGCTTCATATACTGTCATATTTACCAACCTCATTTCTAACTAATTATACTTTAATTCGTATTTCTTTACAAGCGTTTAATTAAAAATATTGAATTTTGTCGTAATTTATAGTAGAATACAGGTAGTAGAATATAGGACGGTGATTATAATGGAACAGAAAAATATAGACAGATTAAACGCACTTGCAAAATCGGCTAAAGAAAGAGAGCTTACCGACGAGGAAAAGGACGAACAGCAAAAGTTACGACGCGAATACATCGACGCGTACAAGGCTTCGCTTCACGGCGTGCTGAGCAATTCGTACATCGTCCGCCCCGACGGAACAAAGGAAAAGGTCAGACGCAAAAAACCGCAGAACAACAATTAAATTCAAAATATACAGCAAAAAGGTCCGCATCGATTCGAAAACTTACGAAACGATACGGACCTGTTTTTAGTTTTTATTATCGATATGAACGTCCATCTGCGGGTACGGAATTCCTATCGAATGAGCGTCAAGCTGTTCTTTTATCTGCTCTAAAAGCGTAAATTTCGTCTGCCAGTAGTCCTCCGACTTACACCACGCGCGCAGCTGAAAATCAAGCGCGCTGTCTCCGTAGTTCGTGAGAACCGCCTCGCATTCGGGAGTGTCGAGAACAAGCTCGTTATCCTGCGCGGCTTTCATCAAAAGATTCTTAACCGTCTGTGCGTCGGCTGAATAATCAACCGAAACGTCAAGTATCAGCTTTCTTGTATCGAACGCGTTACAGTCGGTTATGGCTGTGTTTGAAATCTCGCTGTTGGGAATCAAAACCATGCTGTTGTCGGGAGTTATAATTTTCGTGTAGAAAATATTTATCGACTTTACAATACCCGAATACTGTCCGGACGAAATAAAATCGCCGACCTTAAACGGCTTCATAACGGCTATGATAAACCCGCCCGCGATGTTGCTCAGACTGCCCTGCAGCGCAAGTCCGACGGCAAGACCGCACGAACCGATTATCGTTATCATGGAAGCCATCGGAACTCCGAGAATCGAAGCGACGACTATCACGAGCAGTATTTTAAGACCTATCGAAACAACGCTCTTCATAAACGAAGCCATGGTCGGGTCGATTTTAGAATACGCCTTTGATTTTTTGAATTTATTGACACAGATATTTATAAGTCTCCAGCCGATTACGAGAATAACAAGTCCGATAAGAAGATTTATTCCCGCGGAGGCAAGATAATCCTTAATCTGCTCCCAAAGCTTTTCAAAAAACGATGTTGTTTTTTCAATATTTTCCTGCGTGTTTCCGAAGCTGACCGTCATATCCTCGACGGCTTTTTGCAGGGACGTAAAACCTTCGCTGTTCATTTCGCTATTTTCATCGATATATCAAAGGCCTTTACGGAGTGCGTGAGCGCACCCATCGATATTATATCGACTCCGGCTTTTCCTACCTCGGCTATATTGTCTAACGTAACGTTTCCGCTCGCTTCGGTGAGCGCACGTTTATCTATTATTTTAACAGCCTCGCGCATTGTATCGACGTCCATATTGTCAAGCATTATGATATCCGCGCCGGCTTTTACGGCTTCTTTAACTTCGTCAAGGTCTCGTGTCTCTACCTCAATTTTTACCGTATGACCGATTTTCTGTCTTAACAGTCCGACGGTTTTTTCGATTCCGCCGCCCGCGTCTATGTGATTGTCCTTAAGCATAGCCGCGTCGGAGAGATTGAAACGGTGATTTCTGCCCCCTCCGCACGTTACGGCATATTTCTGCAAAGCGCGCAGTCCGGGGAGCGTTTTTCTCGTGTCGGCAATCGACGCGCCTGTGCCCTCGACGGCGTTTACCGCGCGGGACGTCATCGTCGCAATGCCCGACATGTGCTGTATTAAATTGAGCGCGGTGCGTTCACCCTGTAACATAAGAACGCCCTTGCCGGA
>DJEG01000042.1:17008-22529 GCA_002431305.1 Ruminococcaceae bacterium UBA5904
ACAAAATATGCGTTTACCCGCTCATTTTCATCGAGAACATACGCGGACGAAATATCAAGATAATTAATATCCTCTTTTATCGCGTTTTTTATAATATCGTCAACGTAGAATTTGGGCAGTATCACTGCTCCTCGACCTCCTTTAATATAATCCTCGCACATGTCGCCATGCTCAGAGTTTCGCAGAATTCGGTAGTAATCGCGTACTTTCCTCCGC
Source organism: Ruminococcaceae bacterium UBA5904 (assembly GCA_002431305.1). GTDB lineage: Bacteria > Bacillota > Clostridia > Oscillospirales > Acutalibacteraceae > CALACW01. The sequence goes on from DJEG01000042.1 coordinate 17,225, forward strand.
GCAGTCTTTTAAGAATACTGTCAATTTGGAAAAGTCCCTGTCTTACCGCCGCCTGGTCGGGGAATACAAAATACGCTCTCTGCATTATCGAACGAATATCCGTCTTTATAGAAGCGGGAACGGGCGCGCCCGACGCGTCATACGAATACGGATGTTCCTCAACCCTCGGGAATCCCGCAGACATACAGCGTTTGATGTCGTCGGCAGCTCTTTTTGAGAATACAAGAGCCTCAAGAAGCGAGTTACTGGCGAGCCTGTTCTTACCGTGAACGCCGGTGTTGGCGCACTCACCCGCAGCGTAGAGTCTCGAAACGGTCGTTCTCGCATCGAGATCTGTCTCGATTCCGCCCATTAAATAATGCTGACAGGGAAATATCGGTATCATGTCCTTAGTCATATCAACCCCGTGTTTGAGACATCCGGCATATATTCCCGGAAATCTGTTTTTAAGGAATTCGCTGTCCTCGTGCGTTATATCAAGATAAAAATGATTGCTTCCGGTTCGTCTCGACTCAAGGATTATCGACTTTGAAACAACGTCTCTGGGCGCCAGCTCCAGGCGCTTGTCGTATCTGTCCATAAAACGCTCTTTATTAACGTTTTTAAGATACGCGCCCTCGCCTCTTACCGATTCGCTGATAAGAAACTGTTCGCCGTCGTCGGAGTCAAACGCCGTCGGGTGGAACTGAACATAACTTAAATTTTTTATCGACGCCCCCAGTTCGTACGCGATTCTGATTCCGTCGCCGGTAGCAGTCTTAGGGTTTGTCGTGTATTTATAAATTCTGCCGATACCGCCCGTACAGAGTATACAATACGAGCAGAAAACGCTGTGCAGAACGTCGTTCGTAATGATATCGGCTCTGAATCCGCTCTTGACTCTGACAAGTCTGTACAGCGCGGAATTTTCACACTGCTCTATATTTTCACGTTTTTCAACCTGTTCATTGAGTTTTTTGACAATTTCAGCGCCGGTTGTATCTTTATGATGCATGATACGGCGTTTCGAATGTCCGCCCTCGAGCGTTTTGTCAAGAGTTCCGTCAGGCTTTTTGTCAAAGTCTACGCCCATGTTCTCCATTATATCCGTAACGGCTTTGGGTCCCTCGTGAACGAGAAGATCGACAGCCTCGGGGTCGTTCGCCTGACGGCCTGCTATCATGGTATCGTTGAAATGCTCCTCATAGCTGTCGTATTTTAAATCAAGAACAGCCGCAACTCCGCCCTGAGCAAGATTGCTGTTAGAGGTTATTTTATCATATTTGCAAAGAAGGAGCACGTCCGTATTTTCGTCAAACTGAAGCGCGCCGTATTTGCCCGCTACTCCGCTTCCGACGATTAAAACATCATACACTTTTTTCTTTGTTAATTGTTTATCCGACATAATAAACACCTTACATATTAAAATTCACGTTAATTATAGCACGTTTAAAACTATTTTGTATACTCTTTTTTAAATAAATATAACTTGAACATATGCGTTTATTATGGTAAAATGTAACGTACAAAGACACAAGAGGCATTTTTTATGACTGAATTTCATCATAATTCCGACGAAAAAGAGAGATGTATTCTCGTAAGCGTCGACACGGGTTATTTTGACGCCGAACTTTCGATAAACGAGCTAGAACAGCTCGCCGAAACCGCGGGAGCCGAAATTTACGGCAAAATGATACAAAAACGCGGCAAGCCCGAAAACACGACGTATATCGGCGAGGGCAAGCTGTATGAACTGCGCGATATGTGCAAATCGGCGGATATCGACCTGCTCATTTTCGACGGAGAACTGACTCCCTCTCAGCAGAGGAATATAGAATATTTCACGGATGTCAGAGTAATTGACAGAACAACGCTGATTCTTGACATATTCGCCCTGAATGCGAGAACCGGCGAGGGCAAACTCCAGGTTGAGCTTGCACAGCTTAAGTATATGCTTCCCCGTCTTTCCGGCAAGGGAACATCCATGTCAAGACTCGGCGGCGGAATCGGAACGAGAGGTCCCGGCGAGAGCAAATTGGAAAGCGACAGGAGACATATACGAAGGCGGATTAAATCGCTCGAGGATGCTCTCGAAAACGTGGTAAAAAGAAGATCGCTCCTTCATAAACGCAGAGAGAAAACAGGCGTTACCACAGTCGCAATCGTGGGCTATACGAACGCCGGCAAATCGACTTTGTTAAACGCGTTAACAGACGCGGGAGTTCTGACTGAAAATAAACTTTTCGCAACTCTTGACCCGACATCACGCGCATTAAAGCTTCCCGACGGCAGATCGGTAATTCTCGTCGACACGGTAGGATTTATTTCAAGACTTCCCCACTCGCTCGTTGAATCGTTCAAATCCACGCTTGAGGAGGTCGTTTACGCAGACCTTATTTTAAACGTATGCGACGCGTCGAATCCCGATTACGAACAGCAGATTGAGGTAACTCTCGATACGATAAAGGAACTCGGAGCGTCGGACAAACCTGTCCTTACCGTGTTTAACAAATGCGACCTTACGCCGAATCTTCACTTTTTCTCCGTAGACAGGAATACGGTCAGAATTTCGGCAAAAACAGGCGAAGGACTTTCACTTCTGCTTGCAAAAATCGCCTCCATGCTCGAAAACACGAGACGAAGAGTTAAACTTATAATTCCTTATTCGGACGGAAATTTAACGTCGAGAATCAGAAATGAAGGAGAACTGATAAGCGAGGAATATACTCCTGACGGAATTATGCTCGACGCTGTTCTCGACTCCGGTTTTTTAAACCTCGTAAAGGATTATATTGTTCCGGACGAAACACATAACAACGAATAACATTTAAACAAATATATATTTGAAAGGATATCATAACACATGGATAAGTATCTCATAATCAACGCCGACGATTTCGGCATGTGCCACGCTCACAACGTTGCAACTATGGACTTATTAAAAAGCGGAGGCATCACTTCCGCCACAATAATGACTCCATGTGCATGGGCACTCGAGGCAGCACAGTTTGCAAAAGAAAATCCGCAGTTCGCAATAGGCGTACACCTGACGACAACCTCTGAATGGAGCCGTTACCGCTGGGCGCCTGTTAATTCGTCAAACACCGACTCGTTAAGAGATGAGCAGGGTTATTTTTATCATGAGTCCGACCAGTTTGAAAAAAACGCGGACATTTCCGAGGCTGCGGGCGAAGTTATTGCTCAGATTGAAAAAATGCGTAAACTCGGCGTTGAGCCGTCGCACGCCGACAATCACATGGGTTCTCTCTACGGCATTGAAACCGGCAGATTCGAGCTTCTCGGCGCTACTGTCGAAGCAGTCGGGAAGTACGGACTTCCGTTCAGATTCCCGACAAAAGTTACAGACGCAATGTTTGACAACGCAATGCTAGACATCAAGGTTCCCAAGGAAATGGTCGAACAGCTTTTCGCTAAGTTTGAACAGCTCGGCAATGCGCATAAAGTCGCGTTGCTCGACTACCTCATGCCCGGAGACTGGAACGGTCCTCAGGCTGAAAGCTACGACAATTTCAGAGAGTACATCTACGAACTCTACCGCTCGTTCGAACCCGGTATCACCGAGACGTATATCCACCCCGCTGTCGAGTGCGAGGAAATTAAGAACATCACCGGCACATGGAACCGCAGAGTTTGGGAGTACAAACTCTTCTCCGACCCCAAGACGAAACAGCATATCGAATCATTGGGAATTAAATTAATAAACTACCGCGACCTCAAGGCTATGAGAGGTTATTAAATCAAAACAACAAAACATCCCCGGAACCTATCATGGTTTCGGGGATATTTTTTCCGTCTGTTACGGGGCAATCGGTATAGATGCCTATAAATTTTTATTCTCAATCTCCGCGCCGTAACGAAATATGAGCGAAACGAGAATCAGCACGATTCCCGTTATAACGTTCGGAAAATTGCCGACAATCTCCGTGTTTTCTGTTTTTAACAATACGAAAATAATACCGCACAGCGTAAGAGCAATAATCGGTATATAAATAAATCCGAATCAGTTTCGAGATACCCGTAAAAACGTTCCCTGTTGCAGTAAATCAAAAACGAAACGATACAGATAATTAAAACCGATATAACGATGGAAACCGCAGTTTTTCGTTTCATTTGCCGGAATTCTTTTTAGTCTTTCTCTTAATGCATGTTCCTGCTGCGAGACCTATCAGCATTCCGAGCGAAATTCCGATACCCGTATTATTATCGCCTATCGCCGAACCTAAAGCCGTTCCGAAACACATCCCCAGGCACATACCCTCCGCCGCATAATTACCAGGCTCGTCATCCCCGTCTTTTTTCTTTCTTCCCGAATACAAAACTGCAAGAATCACAACAAGAAGCCCCATGGCAATCCACGGCGACGCGGATTTTATAAAATCAAAAATCGAATCCATAATTACAGTCTCCTTAAATTAACTATCGTTCGGCATTTTTTATTAAATTTAACAAGACGCGTTCTTATAAGAAATCAAAATATGGCACGGCGCGAAAATTACCGACGTAATTATCAATAACACCGATCTGCTTATAATTCCGCTGAATAAAAACAAAACGGACGGAATAATCGATAGTGCCAACGCTTTGAACACGTTATTTTTCTTAAAGCAGATAATCCAGATTAAGCAATACAGTGCGGTCAATATAATATCTGTGATGATATAAATCTTAAATGCCGAATCCGACAAAAAACCGAAACACGTGCCGGGAATGTTGATTATCATAAATCCGAAGCATCCGAACCTGCCTATCTGTTCGAGAATTTCGACAGTTTTATTCTTATATTTGTTTTCAAAACCGTCTTTGCATTTTATTGCGAATACAATATTCGGTATCATTATAACCGAAATAACTATAAGTCCGAAAACATTAAACCATTTCATACCAAGTCAACCCTTTCCCGCAAACTTTAAAAACTTTTTATCCGACTGTATCGCCTGCGTAACAAATCTCCCGTCCTTAAACAGCGCGTAAGTCGTAACGGGCGCGAAAACATTCTGCGCGCTCTCTTTATTATCGATATGAATTATTTTAAAAGGAATTCCATTCTCTTTTGCGGTTTCTGCAATACGCGGAACCCAGTAGTATATAAACGGACATTGATCCGTATAGTACAGAACGAAGCCGTTCTCTTTTATATTCGGATGTTTTGCACAGTCCCTGAATTCGGGCTTTTTTGCATTTTCATCAAACGGCAGATACATCAGATTTATTCCGCAGTCGGAAACGTCGGAAACTTTAAACCCCTTATACGCCAAATATCTGACGCAAACTTTGCAAGGTGCTTTACCGCTGCTTCAACCGACAG
>DJEG01000042.1:22633-23601 GCA_002431305.1 Ruminococcaceae bacterium UBA5904
CTTTAATGCTGTTCCAATCCGCACAAATTGCAGTATCGCCGTTCAACACCCGCTCTTTCTTGGTAATGTTATATTGCCTGATTTGACCTGCGTGGTCGAATACGCCCTCAAACAATCTGCGGTGAATCAAAAGCCACTCGAAAGGAAAACTGAAACGCTTTTTCGCCTAATAACTTTGCAATTCTTGCCGAAACAATATCTGCCTTTTTGATCTCGTTTTCGTCTTGATTCGAACAGAAAGCTGCTCATAGTAACTGTGAATCCGCTTCTGCACTTCGTCAATGGTGATTTTGCCCTCAATGTGCTCCTTTGCGGTGTCCAGCAAATATTCGGATGTATTAAGTCCGTCAACCGCTTGCAAGCCGATGGCGGTCTGTCATGCCTCGCTTTTTTCGGCCCTGTCGGGTTCGCCCTGCTTTATATATTCTTCAAGTTTAAATTGCCAATTTTTATCCGGCAAATTTACATGTCATTTATTGTTCAAATCTTCCGTTTTGAAAGTCGTGTATTTTCATTGAATATACTAAAAAATACAATATTACAGTATATAGTATATCTTATTTTTTGAAATTTTTCAACGTTTAACAAGGATTGTTCGAAATTATGACAAAAAGCATTACCAGCCGGCAAATAAAAAAAAGTCGATACCCGTGCAGGGATACCGACTTTTTTTCTGGCGGAGACGGAGAGATTCGAACTCTCGTGCCTGTTAAGGCAAACGCATTTCGAGTCAAGTGGTGAAAACCGAACCTGGCGGAATTTGACGGAAGATAACGGCAGATGAAAGAACCCCGAAAATGCCGTATTTTCAAGGCTTTCCGCACCTATTCGCATTAAAAATGCAGTAAAAATCCGAGTCCGAAAGTATCCTCTGATTTTGCCGAGTTCTAACGGATTTTCGGAAAAGCCTATTAGAATTTTTGATAGAACCGAGCGTTTTTTCGCCCCAAAATCACGCTTTTGGCAGT
>DJEG01000094.1 GCA_002431305.1 Ruminococcaceae bacterium UBA5904
ATGTTTATCCCTTTAATAAATTACTGTTTTCCAGCAATATTATCAATAACTTCTTTAAGCCTATCAATTCCCTCGCCTGTCTGCGCCGAAAATTCGATTATTTCAATCGGCGAGTAGGCGCTTAATTCGTATTTTACTTTTTCACTGCGCTCATGTCTCCCGGTTTTGTTTAGCTTATCGCATTTCGTCAAAACAACAACATATTCATATCCCGTGTTTTCAAGAAACGACAGCATATCACGGTCATCGGCAGTTGCGGGGTGACGCATATCGACAAGCTGAACGACAAGCGAAATCGGTCTCGAGGTATTAAAATAACCCTCCATAAGATCCGCCCAGCGAATCCTCTCAGACTCCGAACGTTTTGCAAATCCGTAACCGGGAAGGTCAACAAAACGAACGTCATCCGATTTAAAGAAATTTACAGTCGTTGTTTTTCCGGGGACGGAACTCACTCTGGCAAGATTTTTTCTGTTAAACAGTTTATTTATAAGCGATGATTTTCCGACGTTCGAACGTCCCGAAAAAGCAATCTCCGGTTTGTCCGCCGCGGGAAGCTGTGCGGACGTACCGAACGATTTTTCATATTCGATTTTATTATAATTCATGCGTACCTCCGAAAAAATATCAGATGAAAAATACTATCCGTCGAATTCATTTTAAGTTTTCCGGACATCAAGTAAATGCATTTGCCCTGCCTGCACACTCACTCTTTACAATCGGAGGGACGGGAGTTTTATTCTGCTTCTTAACTTCGCGTTTCAGCGCTATGTCAAAAACTTCGTCTATTGTCTTAACGGGAATAAATTTAACTTTTTTCTTAACTTCATCGTCAATCTGTGAAATGTCCGATGAATTGCCGTAAGGAATAATAACGGTCGTCATTCCGTGACGATATGCCGCCATACTCTTTTCCTTGAGTCCGCCGATAGGAAGCACCCTGCCTCTGAGCGTAATTTCGCCCGTCATTGCTACATTACCGCGTACCGGGATGCCGGCAAGTGCAGAAAGGACGGCTGTTGTCATTGTTACGCCTGCGGACGGTCCGTCTTTCGGAACCGCACCTTCGGGACAGTGAATATGTATATCCTTAGTTTTATAAAACGACGAATCCACGCCGTAACGCTCGCATCTGCTTCTTATAAGGCTTATTGCGGTCATCGCCGATTCCTTCATAACGTCGCCGAGCGAACCGGTAAGCTCAGTTTTGCCTGTGCCTTCAAGAACAGCGACCTCGATAGGCAAAGTCTCTCCGCCTACGCTTGTCCATGCAAGCCCATTTACAATACCGACCTCATCCTTAAGCTCGTCTTTTTCTTCACGGAATTTAACGGGACCTAAGAATTCTTCGACATTCTTTTCCGTAACGGTAATAAGCTCATCTTTACCGTCGGCTATCGCGAGGTCTGATTTTCTGCACAATTTCGCAATCTGTCTTTCAAGGTTTCTGACTCCCGCTTCCTTCGTATAGCCGTCTATAATGAGCCTTAACGCTTTGTCGGTTATTTTTAAATTAGATTTGTCAACATTATGTTCCTTCATCTGTTTGGGAATCAGATGTTTTTTTGCAATATTAAATTTTTCCTCATGGGTATAGCTCGTTAAATCGATAATTTCCATTCTGTCAAGGAGCGGAGCGGGGATTGAATACTTATCATTGGCTGTTGTAATGAACAAGACTTTGCTCAAATCAAACGGCATGTCAATATAGTGGTCAACATATGTATTATTCTGTTCCGCATCGAGAACTTCAAGAAGAGCGGAAGCCGGATCGCCTCTGAAATCGCCGCTGAGTTTATCAATTTCATCGAGGAGCATAACGGGATTCGCGCTTCCCGCGTCTATAAGAGAGCTCACGATTCTGCCGGGAATGGCGCCGATATACGTTCTTCGGTGCCCCCTGATTTCCGCCTCGTCATGAACTCCGCCGAGCGCAACTCTGACGTACTTTCTGCCCATGGCTTTTGCTATCGATTTAGCAACCGATGTTTTACCTACTCCGGGAGGTCCGGCAAGACAGATAATCTGTCCCTTAATATCGGGAGCGACTGCTCTGACCGCAAGCATCTCAACAATACGTTCCTTAACGTCCTTTAATCCGTAATGGTCACGGTCAAGCGTTCGTCTTACCAAATTCAATTTTAAATTATCTTTTGTATATATACCCCACGGAAGTGCCAGGCACTTATCAAGGTATGTTCTTATAACATTTGCGTCTGGTGACGAAGGAGACATTTTCGCAAGTCTGTCCGCCTCAACGAGCATTTTTTCCTTGCTGTCGTCGGGCATCTTCGATTCAAGTATCATCTTCGTATACTTTTCTTTTTCCTCATCAGGATTCTCACCCTCGCCGAGTTCTTCGTAAATCGCCTTGACCTGTTCTCTTAAGTAATATTCATTTTGGTTTTTGTCCATTCTGTCCTGAACATTACGCTGAATTTTATCCTCAAGTGAAATGATTTCAATTTCCTCCTGAAGAACCACAACAAGATATTCAAGTCTTCTTATCGGGTTTAATTCCGAAAGAATGTGCTGTTTCTCCTCTATCGGAAAATATATATTACCCGCAATAAGATCCGCAGTTTCACCTGCAGATGAACTTTCGAGAATTTTAATACATATATCGGGCGCAATTTTGCCCGAAATGTCGCTGTACTCGGTGAATCTCTGCTTTGCACTGCGTATGAGAGCTTCCTCATACTGTTCATCCGACGTACGGACGGGTGTGTCACGTCTCGGTTTTACCGTACCGCAGTAGTAAGGAGCATATTCCGAAATATCAAGCAATGACGCTCTGTAAAGTCCCTCTACCACAACTCTTAACGTGTTCGACGATGACGAAACACGCACGGCCTGTTTAACGCACGCAACCGTACCTACAGAATAAAGACCAGTCTGTGCGGGTCTTTCATCATCCACATTACGCTGTGTAACGAGAAAAATCTCACTGTTTTTCTCGAGCGCATATTTTACAGCGTTAACTGACGCTTTTCTTCCGACATCAAAATGAAGAGTCATGCCGGGAAAGAGCACAAGTCCTCTGAGCGCAAGTATCGGAAGTTTTACGCCGACAGTTTCGTTTTTCATATATATCAACTCCGATTGTCTTCAAATTTATATCCGATTATTTTAAAATTAAAAATCCGATTGGTTTTCTTTCACATGTTTTTTATTTTAATTATGATTAAATCAGGATATAATTATATCTTATTTTATAAAAAGTTTCAACAGTAATATTTACAAACACAAATTATTGCCTTACAAACTTAATGTATGATACGACAAAAGACCCGGTAATAAAGCCGGGTCACATATGCCAATTATTAACAGAAAATTAAGCTTCCTTTTTCTTGCTTACTACAAGGAATGCAGCTGCAGCCATACCGCAAACGCTGAGAGCAACAACTATGCCCTTATCGCCGGTCTTGGGAATGCTGTTGTTATTGTTATTATCGGGAGCCTTTGTAGTATCGGGAGTCTTAGTGGTATCATTGTTGTTATCGGGAGCCTTTGTAGTATCATTGTTGTCACCCGAAGTATCTTCCTTAGTGGTGGAAGGCTTAGTGGGCTTAATGCCGTTGATAAGGTCGCCGATGTCTATACCGCCGAGGATATCGGAAATCTTGCCGAGGTCAAGACCGTCGAAAAGGTTCGTGATAGTCTCGAGATCCATGCCCTTAAACAGGTTGGTAATCGCGCTGACGTCCATGTTGCCGAGAGAATCGGTAAGTCCGCCGAGGTCTACGCCTGCAAACATATCCATTACGCTCTGAGGATCAAAATCTGCGAAAGCCTGAGAAATCTCACCTGAAGCCGAAGCCGTAAGACCTAAGGAACAAACGACAAGAATGCATGCAATCAATACGGATAAAACTTTTTTCATGATTAACAATCCTTTCGTATTCATAAATACTATACATATCCCTATGTTGATAATCTAATAATACTCTCAAAATCCGATTTTGTCAATCGTTAATATTCGG
>DJEG01000049.1:0-2142 GCA_002431305.1 Ruminococcaceae bacterium UBA5904
GAAGCAAAGGAAATCGAATTAATAAAGCCTTATATAAAGAAATACTGCGAGCTGTTCGGTGAGAATTACGATAAATTAATAAACGACGAGTACACGCTCGTCACGCCCGACTCGAAAAATCCGTACAAGCAGATGTATGTTGCTAATTAAAATATTAAAATATTGAAATGACGAATAAATAAGGCTAATTTACGCTTATATATTTGGGAGGATAAAAAAATGACGAAGTATATTTTTGTTACCGGAGGCGTTGTCTCGGGTCTCGGAAAAGGAATTACCGCCGCGTCGCTGGGCAGACTGCTCAAGGCGAGAGGACTCAAAGTCGCGGCGCAGAAGCTCGACCCGTACATAAACGTCGACCCCGGCACCATGAGCCCGTATCAGCACGGCGAGGTTTACGTAACCGAGGACGGCGCGGAGACTGACCTCGACCTCGGACATTACGAGAGATTTATAGATGAGAATCTGAACAGGTTTTCGAATCTTACTACCGGTAAGGTCTACTGGAACGTACTTAATAAGGAGAGACGCGGAGAATACCTCGGCTCGACGGTTCAGGTTATCCCCCATATTACAAATGAAATAAAGGAATTCGTTTACAGAGTCGGCAGACAGACCGACGCGGACGTTGTTATCACCGAAATCGGCGGAACAATAGGCGATATCGAGTCCCAGCCGTTCCTCGAAGCCGTCAGACAGATCTCGCTCGAAGTCGGCAGGGAGAACAGCCTGTTTATTCACGTTACGCTCGTTCCGTTTTTGAGCGGTTCCGACGAACACAAGTCAAAGCCCACCCAGCACTCGGTCAAAGAGCTTCAGGGAATGGGAATCAACCCGAATATAATAGTATTAAGATGCGACGAACCCTTAGAGGATTCAATATTTAAGAAAATATCGCTTTTCTGCAACGTCAAGCCCGACTGCGTTATCGAGAATATAACGCTCCCGTTTTTATACGAAGCTCCGCTTATGCTTGAAAAGGCCGATTTCTCGTCCGTTGTCTGCCGTGAATTAGGCATTGACGCGCCCGCGCCCGACCTTGCGGAGTGGACGGAGATGGTTGAGAGAATCAAGAACAGAGACGACCATGTCAAGATAGGACTTGTCGGCAAGTACGTTCAGCTTCACGACGCGTATCTGTCCGTCGCGGAGGCTATGCGCCACGCGGGCTATACGCTCAACACGCATATTGACATAGAGTGGATAGATTCGGAGACGCTTACGAACGACAACTACACGTCCGTTCTCGGCGGTCTCGACGGAATTATTGTCCCCGGCGGATTCGGAGGCAGAGGAATCGACGGTATGATTCTCGCCGCGAAATTCGCACGTGAGACGGATATCCCCTATTTCGGAATCTGTCTCGGCATGCAGATTGCCGTTATCGAATATACGAGAAACGTCTGCGGTATTCCCGACGCGAATTCGGGCGAATTCGACGAACTCGGCAAGCATAAGGTCATAGACTTCATGCCCGGACAGAGCAACGATATCGACAAGGGCGGTACATTGAGACTCGGCGCGTACCCCTGCGTTATCAAAGAGGGCACGACGATGGAGCGCTGTTATAATTCTGATAATATTTCCGAACGCCACCGTCACCGTTATGAATTCAATAACGATTACCGCGAGATTCTGACCTCGAACGGTCTGACGCTCTCCGGACTTTCGCCCGACGGCAGACTCGTGGAGACGGTCGAGATTACAGACAGGGATTTCTACGTCGGAGTTCAGTATCACCCCGAATTTAAGTCAAGACCCAATAAGGCGCACCCGCTGTTTAAGGGATTCATAGCAGCCGCATTGAAGCATAGTAAAAAATAATTTTCGTACGTAAATTATTTTTTACAGTGAAAAGATAAGAGAGAAAAGAGAAAAGAATCGGTTTCGTTTTCTTCGAAAACGTTGATTATATAACGCCGAATGTTTGCATTTTTTTTACAATGACAAATCCGTAAGGATTTGCACCGACACTTTTCACTCTTCACTTTTCACTCTTCTCTATTCTCTGAAAAATTTACGAGCGTAAATTTTTCTATTAGCATGAGACTTATGTGTTTATGAATAATAACAATGCGTCAGCAATATAAAATCTGCGGTTTTGAGTCAGCAAAATCTAAATTAAAATTTTCTGCCTTTACC
>DJEG01000049.1:2187-2585 GCA_002431305.1 Ruminococcaceae bacterium UBA5904
AATGTCTTCCCCTACATATTTTGCTTATGTTTAAGATAATTTGAATTGTTGTTCAAGAGGAGAAAACATGAAATTCACAAAGATGCACGGTCTCGGAAACGATTATCTTTACGTATATTCATCCGAGGAACCGAAAAATCCCGAAGAGCTTTCGATTAAACTTTCCGAACGCCATTTCGGCGCGGGAAGCGACGGTATGATATGGATTCTGCCGTCAAAAATTGCGGACTTTAAAATGCGTATTTTCAACGCCGACGGAAGCGAAGCTATGATGTGCGGAAACGGTATCAGATGCGTGGGCAAATACGTCTACGACAAGGGATATACCGACAAAACCGAAATCACGGTAGAGACTCTTTCGGGTATTAAAATTCTTAAATTAAACGTCGAAAACGGCA
>DJEG01000049.1:2662-5138 GCA_002431305.1 Ruminococcaceae bacterium UBA5904
AAAATCGAGGTTCTCGGCGAAACGGTCGAATACGTACCCGTTTCAATGGGCAACCCCCACGCGGTCGTATTTGTCGAAAACGCGGACAACGCGCCGCTCACCACGACGGGAACGGCTATGGAGAAGCACGAGGCTTTCCCCGGCGGAGTCAACGTCGAATTCGTAAGCGTTATTAATAAAAATAAAATCCGTATGAGAGTCTGGGAGCGCGGAAGCGGTATTACCATGGCGTGCGGAACAGGCGCGTGCGCGTCGGTTTCGGCGGCTGTCAGTCTCGGATTCTGTCCTGCGGGCGAGGACGTTGAGGTCGTGCTCGACGGCGGTTCGCTGTTTATAAGCGTTTCGTCCGATTATTCGGTTACAATGACCGGTCCCGCCGCTATGATTTACGAAGGAGAGACCATAGATGATTAAACCCAACAAGCATTATTCCGAGCTTAAAAGCTCTTATCTTTTCTACAATATCGCGCAGAAAACAAAGGCGTATACCGACGCAAACCCCGGCACGCATTTATTGAGACTCGGCATAGGCGATGTTACGCTCCCGCTTTGCAATGAGGTTATCACCGCGCTTCACAAGGCGGTCGACGACCAGGCGGACAAATCGACATTTCACGGTTATATGCCCGAGTGCGGAGCCGATTTTTACAAAGACGCCGTTCAGAATTATTATAAATCAAGAGGAATAGACCTTGAAAACGACGAGGTTTTCGTATCCTCCGGCGCAAGCGACGAATTGGGCGATATTCTCGACTTATTCGACTCTGACAACACGACTTTAATAATGGAGCCCGCATATCCCGCGTATGTCGACGCGAATATTATAGCGGGTCATAAGATAATTCATTTCCCCTCCGACGCTTCGGTCGGATTCGCCCCCGTTCCCGATAAGGACGTTAAGGCGGACTTGATTTACATCTGCTCGCCCAACAACCCGACGGGCGCGGTATTTACAAAAGAAAAACTCAAACTTTGGGTCGATTATGCAAACGAAAACGGCTCGATTATCATTTTCGACGCGGCGTACGAGGCGTTTATTGAGGAGGAGGGACTTCCTCACAGCATTTACGAAATCGAAGGAAGCCGCACATGCGCGATCGAGATTAGCTCGCTTTCGAAAACTGCGGGATTCACCGGCACGCGATGCGGATATACCGTTATTCCGAAAACTCTTGAGCGCGAGGGTATGAATTTCAACGCCATGTGGGTGCGTAACCGCACGACTAAGACAAACGGCGTTTCGTACATTCTCCAGCGCGGAGGCTCGGCGGTATTCACCGAAAAGGGGCTTAAAGAAATTCACGAGAACATAGGCGTTTACAAGCGCAATGCGAAAGTGCTGATGGACGCTCTCGATGAGCTCGGAATCTGGTACTGCGCTGGCAAAAACGCGCCGTATATATGGTTCAGATGCCCCGACTCAATGTCGAGCTGGGAAATGTTCGATTTGCTTTTAAACAAGGCGCAGATTGTCGGCACCCCGGGCGAAGGCTTCGGCAAATGCGGAGAGGGATATTTCAGACTCTCCATGTTCGGCGACCCCGACGATACGAAAGAGGCCGCAAAGAGAATGAAAGAACTGCTTAAAAAATAAACGGTTTCGCGCGCTTTTGAGATAAGTTTTCTTTTTGCTAAAGAGATAATCCGACAAAAAATCCCGTTTTGCGGGTGTTGACAAAACGGGATTTATTGATTATAATAAAAATACAAGGAGTTGCCCGATAGACGGTTTACCCTATGTTAAGGTAAAAAAATAACCGCACATTTTGAGGGTGGGCGGTTATTTTTTTACAATTATACACACAACGATTAATATAAAAAATACCATTGTTAAGTACAAAATCGCTTCTGCCATCGGCATCACCCCCTTGTTAACAAGAGGGAAACAACCCTCTTGTTTGATAAGAGGGCAAACCGCCTACCGTTTATAGGTAACTCCAGGGTCAGCTTATTGCTGACCCTGTTATTTTAGCACGTATTTTCTTTTTTGTAAACCCGTATTCGACAAAAAAATCCCGTTTTGCGGGTGTTGACAAAACGGGATTTTTTGATTATAATAAAAATACAAGGAGTTACCGGATAGACGGTTTACCCTTAGTAGTAGTTAAAAATAACCGCCACGTTTAAGGTCTTGCGGGCGGTTATTTTTTTATTATTAAGTAGATTGTTATTACAAAAAGTAATAATACCGCTAAAAACAATGTAGCTTCTACCATAATATCACCCTCCTTTCCTTTAGAGAAAAGAGAGTATGTACCCTCTTTTCGAGAATGAAGAAAAAAGGGCAAACCGCCTACCGTTTATAGGTAACTCCAGGGTCAGCTTATTGCTGACCCTGTTATTTTAGCACATGTATTATTTTTTGTAAACAATAATTTATCGCATTAATTTATTTATAAAGAATAAACAAAATATGTAGTACTCTGTAACGCCTAAAAGTTTACATCTGATTACAAGTATGGCTGTGTTTAACAAG
>DJEG01000121.1:0-10954 GCA_002431305.1 Ruminococcaceae bacterium UBA5904
GCGCCGAACGAAGCCTTGCCGATAGGGCAGTGAATGATGTTTGTCTTATCGAGACGGTACTCGATCTTACCTGCTTTAGCGTCGTTAACGGCCTTAGCAACATCGGGGGTTACGGTACCTGCTTTGGGCGAGGGCATAAGTCCGCGGGGACCGAGTACCTTACCTAAACGACCTACAAGACCCATCATGTTGGGAGCCGCGATAGCGACGTCGAAATCCATGAAGCCCTCGTTCTGAACTCTCGCAACGAGATCCTCAGCACCTACAACCTCAGCGCCCGCTGCAACAGCTGCGTCAGCCTCTGCACCCTTAGCGAAAACAGCTACGCGAACCTTTTTACCGGTTCCGTTCGGAAGAACGACTGCGCCTCTGACCTGCTGATCGGCATGACGAGAGTCAACGCCCAGACGAACGTGAACCTCAACGGTCTCGTCGAACTTAGCGGTTGCAGTCTTAACTGCGAGGTCAATAGCCTCGGTGGATTCATAAAGTTTTGCTTTGTCTATGAGCTTAACACTCTCAACGTATTTTTTACCGTGTTTCATAATTATTTACCTCCCATAAGTGGTTAATCGGATTTGTCCTCCCACACGGGAGCATCAATCAGCAACGACAACGCCCATGCTGCGAGCCGTACCGGCGATCATGCTCATAGCAGTCTCGATACTTGCCGCATTAAGGTCGGGCATCTTGGTTTCTGCGATCTTTCTGATCTGCTCCGAGGTGATAGTTGCGACTTTGGTCTTGTTGGGGACTCCTGAGCCGCTCTCAATACCGCATGCTTTCTTAATAAGAACTGCTGCGGGCGGAGTCTTTGTTACAAAAGAGAACGTACGGTCTGCATAAACCGTGATAATTACGGGAATGATGAGTCCGATATCGTTCTTCGTACGCTCATTGAATTCCTTGGTGAACGCCATAATGTTAACGCCGTGCTGTCCTAAAGCGGGACCTACGGGGGGAGCCGGTGTTGCTTTACCGGCAGGAATCTGAAGCTTAATATAGCCTGTTACTTTCTGTGCCATGTCTGCACCTCCAAAAAAAATGTGGTAGTGGCGGATCGGTAAAAGCCGACCCTCCCACAGAGCCTAAGCCCTGTAACAAGCGGAAATTACCGCGAATTACCATTGATTAATAAGTTATCAGTCAAGAGCGGGTTCAACCTGATCAAGACCTAATTCGATAGGAGTTTCACGTCCCATCATTGAAATTATGACGCGGACAAGATCGTTGTCAACATCAATTTTATCGACAGTACCCTGGAAGCTGTCGAAAGGACCGCCGATAACCGAAACAAGATCTCCGACGCTGAAATTAACTTCAACGGTGCGTTTCTCAACGCCCATGGAGTAAACTTCCTTCTCGGTAAGGGGCGTGGGTTTGCCCTCGGGGCCTACGAATCCCGTAACACCTCTCGTATTACGGATAAGATACCATGTCTCGTCCGTCATCTTAAGCTCGCCGGACTTTGTGTCGTAGTAAACGCTCACCTTAACGAAAACATAGCTCGGGTAAAGTTTGCGTACAACTTCCCTGTCCTCGGTATACGGTTCCTCAACTTCAAAACCGTCCTCATTCTTGACCTTGCGGGTTTTCGTTACCTTCTCTACAACGGTCTCTGTGGGGATTTTGACTTCGAGGACTTCATCCTGCATTTTACGGTTTTCAACTACTTTTTCGATATCGGCAGCAACCTTATTCTCGTATCCGGAATAAGTGTGCACCACAAACCATTTTACGTCATCCGACATTGTATTTCCTCCGTATCATGCAACATAACTAAAATTCAAAAGCATATCAGCCCGCGTCGGACTGGGTAGCATTTTCACCGCTCGTATCGATAGTGAGCGAATTTGAAGAATCGGCATCCGTAGAAGCTTCCTCGCTGTAAGAAGTCTTAGCGTTCTCAATACCTTTTTCGGCAAGACGTACGGAACCCATCAGTCCCCAGTCAAGCAAACCGATAATGACCGCGAGTACGGCAATACATACAAAAACTATTGCCGAGTTTTTAAGAACGGTCTTTCTGTCGGGCCAGATAACCTTTTTGCAGGTACCCGTAAAGCCCTTAAAGAATTTCTTTATAGCCGCCCACATACGAGTAAACACGTTACCCTCTTTTTTGGGCTTGGACTGCTTTATGCGTTCTTTTTTAGCCTTTTCCAGTTCTTTTTCGGCCTTCTTCTGAGCCTTTTTGTTTTCATCTGCCATTAAGAACCCATCCTTTCATAAGTTGGTTCGATAGTGAGCGAACTATTACTTGCTTTCTCTGTGAAGAGTGTGCTTTCTGCAGAATCTGCAGTATTTGTTCATCTCTAATCTGTCGGGTGAATTCTTCTTGTTCTTCATCGTGTTGTAATTGCGCTGCTTGCACTCCGTGCATGCAAGAGTGATTTTAACTCTCATAACGGCACCTCCAATTAATGTTAGCCTCCCTCTTATAATTTGAGGGTAAAAGATATGTACGCAAAAAAGCGCATAAAAAATAAACCCTCAAAGAGGTATGAATACTATACCATATTCCGACCGCAAGGTCAAGAGCTTTTGAAAAATTTTTACGTTTTTTTGCCGTTTTAATAACTGCGGGCAAGTATTACGGCGGATTCTGCGCGGACAAGGACGGAATTATTCGCAGTTTCAGCCCCCAAAAGCCCCGTATACGACTGTCTTTCGGGCGGAAGATAATAATTTATATCGTGCGGATTCATATTGCATATAACCATAACCGAATCGTTTTCACATTCTCTTGCGTACGCGGCGCACCCGAGCATTGCGGAAATGCTTACGAATTTTCCATGAGCAAGGCTTTCATGCTCTCTGCGGATTTTCGCAAGTTCTTTATACGTATTATATAATAATTTGATTTTATCCCAATTAAACGGCGCTCTGTTGAACGGATCCTTGCATCCCTCGAGCGGGATTTCGTCTCCGTAATAAATGCACGGAATTCCGGGAAGAGTAAACTGTAAAACGGCGGCGCATTTGAGTTTTCGCAAAGCCGTTTCCCTCTGTTTTTCGTCGAGTCTCGCCGTCGACTGCCACTCCCTGTCCCTGTTTTCGGCATTTATTCCGCCGAGAACCGAGAATATACGCTCCGTGTCGTGCGTGCCGAGCGAATTCATCAAAACGTCAAGCGTCTGCGGAGGGTAATTTTCAACGACGGTCAGAATTTTCTCATTGAAATTCTCGGCAATCGAGTCGAGCATAAACGAAATAACCGCGTCTCTGAACGGGTAATTCATGACGGAGTCAAGCTCGTCTCCCGCAAGATATCTGCGCCGTGTACCCATGGAAAATTTATTGCTCGCGTCCTCCCAAACCTCGCCTATCAAAAGCGCGTCCGACTTTTCGGATTTAAGAGCGGAGCGGATTTTTTCTATAAATGAATCGGGAAGTTCGTCCGCAACGTCGAGTCTGAAACCCGAAGCCCCGGCTTTGAGCCATTTTCTTATAACTCCGTTTTTGCCCGTTATAAATTCGCAGTAGCTTTCGTCGGTTTCGTTCGTCTCGGGCAGGGTCGTAAATCCCCACCACGATTTGTATTTATCATTCCAATGTTCGAACGTGTACCACGGATAGTAAACGCTCGACTGTGAATTGTACGCACCGACGGAATCATAACGTTTTTCCTTATTAAAATAAATGCTGTCGTCGCCCGTGTGACTGAACACGCCGTCAAGAATTATCGAAATGCCGTGTTTTTCTGCCTCTTTGCAGAGCGAAACAAAATCCGAATTTGTTCCCAAAAGCGGGTCAATATTCATATAGTCGGCAGTGTTGTAACGGTGATTCGAATGAGCCTCAAATATCGGATTTAAATACAGGCAGGTAACGCCCATATCCTCTAAATAACCGAGTTTTTCTTTTATTCCGTCAAGATCACCGCAGAAATAGTCGTCGTTTCTGTACTTTCCGTCCGGGTCGCACTGCCATTTAACGCTGTCCGACCAATTCTCATGAATTTTTCTGTCGGCGGGAATATTTTTCTTATGTTTGCCCGAATAATAAAACCTGTCGGGAAAAATCTGATACATGACTCCGCCCTTAAATTTATCGGGCGTTTTGAAATCGGGAGAATAAACGGTCTGCTGCCAGCGTCTGCCCGAGTCTGAAAATTCGCCCATTCCGGCGGAATTCAGAAATATCTTGCCTCTGCCGTACGGTGCGTCAAATTCAAAATGATAAAAATACAGTCCGCTCCCATCAAACGAATATTCAACACCCCACCATTCGGTCACACCGTCGGTGCTTTTCCAGTCAAGGCGAATCCAATTATTCTCCCCGCCGTCTTTTGAAGAGACGAGATACACGGCGGATACGCTCATATCCCTCGGCATCAGAACGCAAAACCATATTTTTTCACCCGAAGCCGAACTTCCGAATACGGATTTATGTCTTAAATCTCTCGAATTATACGCTACAAACGCCATGCTCCCGCCTCCTTTACATTTATTAAAATATTAAATTACTTTGCGGGCTTCGTATGCCAGATATCCCTCGCATAGTCGTTAACCGCTCTGTCGGCGGCGAAGATTCCCGCGCCTGCGATATTCATAAGAGACATCTTATTCCAAGCCTTGCGGTCTGCGTACATCTGCTCGGCGCGTCTCTGCGCGAGTCTGTAATCGGCAAAATCGGCGAGAACCATATACGGGTCGTGATAAAGAATAGTAGAGCCGATCTCGGGGAACTTCTTTCCGTTTATTCCGACATTGTTTATAAAATCAAGAACTTTTCTCAGTTCGGGATTATTGTCATAATACGCATGAGGATTATAACCGCTGTGTGAAAGCTCGGTTACCTCTTTCGTATTCATACCGAAAATAATAATATTGTCGTCGCCGACCGCGTCGTGAATTTCGACGTTCGCGCCGTCCATTGTTCCGAGCGTTACGGCTCCGTTTATCATGAGCTTCATGTTGCCCGTTCCGCTCGCCTCGGTTCCGGCAAGAGAAATCTGCTCGGAAATATCAGCCGCGGGCATAAGTCTCTCGGCAGCCGTTACGCAGTAGTCCTCGACATATACAACCTTCATATACTTATTAACGTCGGGGTCGTTGTTAATCATATCCGCAAGCGCACAGATAAAACTGATTATTTTCTTTGCAACGAAATATCCGGGAGCCGCCTTCGCACCGAATATATACGTATGCTTCGTATGATTTGCACCGGGATTCTCTTTAATTTCAAGGTACTTTGCAACAATATTAAGAGCGTTGAGATGCTGTCTCTTATACTCGTGCAGACGTTTTACCTGTACGTCGAATATAGAATCGGGGTCGAGTTCGATTCCCATTGTCTTTTTAATATGGTCGGCAAAACGCTTCTTATTGTTCTTCTTGATTTTGTCAAGCTGAGAAAGAACCTTAGCGTCGTCCTTGTATTTTTTAAGTTTTTCAAGTTCGTCGGCGTGAAGGACGAATCCGTCGCCGATAAGCTTTGTAAGATAAGAAGTAAGCTCGGGATTCGACTGGCACAGCCAGCGTCTGTGAGCAATACCGTTCGTAACGTTTTTGAATTTATCGGGAGTCAGACGGTAGAAGTCATTAAATACGGTGTCCTTTAATATCTGACTGTGAAGCGCGGAAACGCCGTTTACACTGTGACAGGAGGCTACGCAGAGATTCGCCATCCTGACGACGCCGTTTGAAATGATCGCCGTTCTCTCAACATAATCCGCGTCGCCCGTAGCGCACCATACATAGTATCTGAATCTGTTGTCAATCTCCTTGATAATCTCATAGACTCTGGGGATAAGTCTTTTGACAAGATCCTCGCCCCAGCACTCGAGAGCTTCTTTCATAACGGTATGATTCGTATACGCAACGGTGTTCGTAACGATCTTCCACGCGTCGTCCCAGCCGTAACCGCACTCGTCGAGAAGAATTCTCATAAGCTCGGGAATAGCGAGCGTGGGGTGAGTGTCGTTTATATGAATCGCGATTTTTTCGGGAAGATTATCAACGGTGTCGTAAGTTCTTAAATGATGTCTGATAATATCCTGAATAGAAGCGGAAACAAGGAAGTACTGCTGTCTTAATCTCAGACTCTTGCCCTCGGGATGGTTGTCTGCGGGATAGAGAACCTTACTGATAACCTCAGCCATCGCGTTTCTCTCCATAGCGCGCATGTAATCGCCCTGGTTAAACAGAGCCATGTCAAGACCCGGAGCCTTCGCGCTCCAAAGTCTTAATACGCTGATGCCCTTGCCGTCCTTGCCCGAAACAAACATATCGTACGGAACGGCTTTTATCGCCGTATAGTTTTCAAGCTCGACATGGTGATAGCGTTCGTCCCATGTATCCCTTACCGTGCCCTCAAAAAGAACGTCAACAGCGCTCTCATCTCTGGGCGTGAGCCATACCTCGCCTCCGGGGAGCCAGAAATCGGGAAGCTCCGTCTGCCAGCCGTCAACGAGTTTCTGCTTAAAAATTCCGTATTCATAAAGAATGGAATAGCCTCTGGCGGGATAGCACTGAGTTGCAAGACCGTCGAGATAGCATGCCGCCAGTCTGCCGAGTCCGCCGTTGCCGAGACCCGCGTCAGGCTCGCAGTCGAAAATTTTCTCAATATTTATATCATAGCTCTTAAGCGCTTTCGTAAATGTATCAAGCAAATTAAGATTGTAAAGATTGTTTTTAAGCGAACGTCCCATCAGAAATTCCATTGACAGATAGTAAACTCTCTTGGAATTAGACTCGTCGCCCCTCTTTGTAAATTCGGCTCTGCCCTGACCCATCATCTCCTTGAGTATCATGACGATACTGCGGTAGTAATGGTCATATGCCGCGTTCTCGGGGGTTACGCCGAAAAAATGCGAGAGCTTATTTTCAATAAGTTCTTTTGCCTTGTCGGCAGAAATAGAATAATTCATACATTTCCTCCAAAAATAAGTGACTAAAAAGAATTATAAATAAATCCATTTATACATTTTATACTATTTTCAGCATTTTTTCAATACCAATACAAGAATTCAGGCAAATATATTTTGTAATTTTATTTCAAATCCTCTAAATATATTTGTATATAAATACTTCTTGAATGTATCTCTACTATATGATAAAATAAAATCAAGTAATATGCAAGGTGGATTTTAAATGTTTTATATAAAAAAACATATTGCCTCTCTTACGGCGATGCTCGCGCTCTCGGCTGTTATAGTATCGGGCATAAACGTTTCGTCCGGTACGAACGCAGTTTCATCAGGCGAACGTACATTTTCGAACTCCGCGGGCATAAAACAGCTTTCGAACGTAAATGAGGAAACTGCCGAACCGCTGACGGCGGAAAATACAAAAAACGATAATAATATTTCCGAAATAAAAACGGACTCCCCCGCATTCGAACAGACGAACACGGGCGACGTAAGACCGAGAACGGACGATACCGCAATTCAGCGGTTCATGAACATAACAAGCGGTACCACCATACACGACACTCTCTCGAATTCTGCGGGCGAAAACATATACTCGTTTTCACTCGACAGACGCGGAGCGGTTACATATACTTTCTCACAGAAATCTCCGACATCCGCAAAACTCAGAATATCGCTTTATCAGGAATTTTCGCCCGACGGAAATTCGAATGAAAAACAATACCGCGAACTCTACAGCATATACACGTCCTCCGACTCATCGTCGAAAACGAGTCTGCCTACGGGCGTTTACCCCGGAAATTACAGAATTTATGTTCTGTGCGAGTCGTCGTTTTCCTCAACCGACTATGACTTGACGATGAATTTCACGCAGACGGACAAATACGAGTGCGAAAATAATTCGTCGATAACAAGATATAACGAGCTCGCCCTCAACAGAAGCATAACGGGAAGCTGTGCTCAGCTGTCAAGCGGACTCGACTCCGACTGCTACATGTTTGAAATAACGAAAAGCGGATATATAAATTTCGCTTTTGCGCACGACGATATGAAGCTTGACCAAATCGCGTACAGAATTTACATATACGACGCGCTCGGAAACGAATACTATTTTGCACGTTCGTCGTTTACGGATATTATTATTTCGAGCGGAAACATCTCTCTTACCCCGGGATATTATTTTATCAAAATCGATTCGCACATTTTCTGCGAAACCGAATATGTCATGTCTGTAAAATTCACAGCCGACAATGATTTTGAAAGCGAATTAAACGATACAAAGGAAACCGCCGATACAATCACGCTCGGCAAGGAAGTTTACGGCAACATCACGCCGAGAAGTTCGGCGCCCGACGCAGACTGGTACAAATTCACCCTCTCCGAGGGTGCGAGCGTAATGCTCGACTTTCTGCACGCCGACCAGGGCAAGGACAGAAACGGCTGGAACATAAAACTTTACTCGCAGGATATGAAATTAATATACTCCGCCGTATCGAAATGGACTGACCAGGTTGTTCAGTCGCCGTTTATCGGACTGTCGGCGGGTGATTACTATGTCTGTATAGACGCCGAGGGTCTTAACCTCTCAGCTTCAACGTATGCGCTGCTGATAACATCCGACTCGGACGGCGCGTGGGAGGCAGAGCCCAATGATACGTTCGACACGGCAAATCTGATTGCCGCAGACAAGAGCGTAAGCGGAACCATGCTTGAAAACGGAGTCGACTTCGACCGCGACGTATACAGATTCTCGGTTAAGGAGAAAAAAGACATTACGATTTCATTTGCGCACACGCCTCTGGCGGAAAACCGCGAGGGCTGGGTTATAACGCTTTATGACGAGGAGAAAAAAGAAATAACCTCGTTTACCTCAAACTGGAACACTTCAAAGACGGAATCAAGCTCCGTTGAGCTCGAGGCGGGCGATTATTATATTTCGGTCGACACGGGTAAATTCTATTCGAACATACGCTATATTCTCACTCCGTCGGCAAACTCGTCCAATGACATAGAAATCGGCGTCAATCCCGCGCAAAAAGATAATTAATTATACGTCCGTTCAAAAACCGTACAAATTTACGTACAATTTTTTCTAAAATTTATTGACGAAACGGATTTATGTATGATATTATATATTTTGCAGTAATATATTTTTAATTTAATTATCAATATCAGAAACTTTTTAATTATCGAGGTAACACCAATGAAAAGATTTTCAAAATTGATTTGCGTTATCACATCAGTAATTATGCTCACCGCCTTGATTCCGGGACTGTCGCTTGCATCCGAAGCTTCCGGCGGCAGATGGGTAGGTTCATGGAGCACCGCTCCTATAAAAAGCGGAATACAGATTTTAAACGGTAATTACACCGACTATCTCTCCGCGAGAACTACCGTAAGATCGACTATAACCCCCACGCTTAGCGGTAATACGATTCGTCTTAAGTTCTCGAACCTATACGGTTCCGACACGGTTTACATAAACGAAACCACCATTGCCGTAACGGGCGATACCGACGACGAGATTGATACCTCAACATTAAAACAGGTTACGTTTAACAACGGCTCGAAGTATGCGAACATTCTGCCCGGAAATGAGCTTTATTCCGACGAAATAGAATTTCCCGTCGAGGCTCTTAAAAAAATCAGCATAAGCACGTACTACGAAAATTCCACAAACCTTATGACCTCCGGACTTTCGGGCGGAGTATCGTATACGGCTCTCGGATTCGGAAACAAAACGCATAAAAAGAATCTTTCGTCCCTTGCCACAAAACTTGACCTTACCTCGGGTACTATCACTTATCACACTATTCCTTTCCTTATAAATCTTGACGTTAAGCGCACGGATGACGCATATTCCGTAGTAATAATCGGCGACTCGACGGTTACGAACGATACATATCTGTTCCTTGCGACAAAACTTATAAAAAACGGAATAACGAACGTCGGAGTCCTTAACGAATCAATCATCGGCAACCGCGTCATTTACGACGGAGCCAGCGCCCTCGGAAATCTTTACGGATATTCGCTTCTGTCAAGATTCCAGAAAGACGCACTCGACCAGGCGGGATGCAAATACATAATTGTAAAAGAGGGTCTTAACGATATTCTCCATCCCATGACAAAAAGTATGAAGGATATCGCTCCGTACGCGTCCGTTGACGAGATAATCGACGGATATAAAACGATTGCCGGTCAGGCTCACAAAAACGGCAAGAAAATATTTATCGTAACAAGAACTCCGTATAAAGGATATACCCGAGATTACTTCATGTCTTCAGACGCCGACCTCGAGTGGTCGCAGAAGGGCGAGGACATGATTGACGATATTAACAGATGGATAACAAATTATTCCGACAGCTATTTTGACGGTTATATTAATGCAGATCCAATGCGGGATAAATCCGACCCCACGAAACTTATGGATCAGCTCACGCTCGACGGCGCACATCTTACGTCCTACGGTCAGATAGCACTTGCTGACCTGCTGACTCCCGAATCATACGGACAAGCGGGCAAAAAGCTCACTTCGCTTTCTTCTATTCTTAATATCGACCCGTACAAAGCGTCATCGTCCGGCAGCGGAAATTCAAATTCGAGTTCGTCATCATCGTCGGGAATTTCCGATTTCTTTAAAACCGCAACGGGCGCGCTCGCCGGACTTCTCAATCCGTCCGATTCTGGTAATTCGGGCAGTTCGAACGATTCGTCAAACGGAAATTCTTCGTCATCCGGCAGCGATTCGACACCGAACGTTATAACACCCACAATAAACTTTGACGCGAATAATTCATCAGGAAATCAGAACGGCAGTTCGCAGTCCGGTTCGAGTTCAAATTCGACGAACTCAATGGTTGCTGACCTTCAGAACAACGGCGGAAATCAGACTCAGAACACGCAGTCATCCTCCGGCGGAATGAGCGTAAAGCAGATAATGGGCGTAATGCTTCTGTCCGCAGTCGGAATACTGCTCGTAGTCGCAGCAATGGTTGTACTCTATAATAAAGATTCAGGCACGCCCTCGTCACTGTCAAGAGGCGTTAAGAAGCTGAGAATTTAAAAATCATTACAGATAAT
>DJEG01000121.1:11105-28375 GCA_002431305.1 Ruminococcaceae bacterium UBA5904
TGAATAAACGACGCGGGAATCTTGCTGACGGCAAGAGACGAGAATACTCTGTAATCTATAACGTCCTTTCCTCTTAAGGTCAGAACGTATCTGCCGTGCGCCTTTGCACGAGCAGAGCGGAAGAAATCTTTTTCGTCTATAACCGTAAGATTTTTCATATTCTTAAGTTCTTCTGGAAAATATCCGCTTTCAAAATCCGAACGTCTTATAAACACCTCAAAAAACGGGTAATCCTGAAGATACACGGATTTAATAACATCCGTCATGTGTTCGCCCGAAACGTCGAACATAACGGAGATAAGACTTTCGCTGACAGCCTCGTCCTTATTTACATATATATACGGCAGTCTTAAATCGGGATTATCCTTTACGAGCTGTTCAAACTTTTCTTTTTTTATCTTTACTGACATGCGCTTGAATTCCTCGCGCATATTCTCTAAAACATCCTCGCCGGCAAACCAGAAACGCCTGTAAAAGTTTTCAATCATCAGTGCATAGCTGTGATACATAACCGCCTGCAGATACGCCTCGTCACCGTCCGTACTCTCTCCTGTCAGACGTTCGATTGAGTCGTTTGCAATATCGTATATTTCATCACATACATAAACTGCGCTTTTGAAATTTTCCATAGACGGCATTTCAAAACGTGAATATCCGTCGGTAAGATGGGGCACATGCTTTTCTAATATAAACTCTGTGCATCCGCCTATTTTATTCGAGTTCATAATGCACTGCATTATAAAAAGATACTCGCCGTACGCGCTCAGATCCGCAAACGAAACATTATACAGTTCGATTATTTTCTTTTTTATAGCTTTGTTTCCGAGTTCACCGCTGTATAAAAGACTTGTTTCGTGCTTGTCGACGTCGTTCATAACAACGAGCGTGTCGTCGCGCTTAAAATATTTATACTCGATATCTCCGAAACGCCACTGTCTGCCGAGAACTATATCAAGCGAATCGGCTTCGCCCTTTTCTATAAGTTTTTCAACCGATTCAAAAGTAAGCATATCTCCGCAGTCGAGAAAAAGAAGATACTCTCCCCTCGCCTTTTTTATTCCCGCGTTACGGGCTGCGTACACGCCGGAATGAGGCTGATTTATATAAAAGAAATCAACGTATTCATCGCAGTATTTTTTTATAATTTCACCCGTCTTATCGTCGCTGCCGTCATCGATTATTATAACCTCAAAATCTTCGACGGTCTGTTCGACAAGTGAGTCAAGAGTCTTTTCAATGTATTTTTCACCGTTGTAAACGGGTATGATAACGGAAAGTTTTACCATGCCGTCAATCCTCCGTATTATTTAATATTATCTGTTCGGCTCTGCCGATATCGCTTTTATAAGTTATTTTAATATTGTTCTGCTCCCCGTCGACGAGCGCGACTTTTTTACCGTATTTCAAAAAAACGGAACACGCGTCGGTCATATTTTCCTTTTCGTCGTCGGTCATCTTCTCATATATATTAAGAATCTCCGTAAAATTAAAGCTCTGCGGAGTCTGCGCGTTATAAAGCTTTCTTCTCTCGGGAACGGACGAAATAAATTTTCCGTCGTCGCTGACAAGAACGGTATCGACGCATTTTACTACCGTATTGCACCCGCCGAATTCGCGGACGGCTTTTATATTATCCTCAATTATCCTTTTATTTATAAACGGACGAACCGCATCGTGAGTAAGGACAACAGTATCGCCGTCGTACGGCTTGTTCAGCTTTATAAATTCAAGAGCGTTAAGAAGCGAGGAATTTCTGTTTTTCCCGCCGGAAATTACATCGATTTCGTCGTCGGGGCGATACTCTTTTACAAGCGAACGCGTATAATCCGTAAACTCTGCGGGAACAGTAATTATAATATAATCGCACAGTCCCGAATTAATAAATGCGTCTGCGCTTCTTACAATAACAGGGCGCGAGCATATATTCAAAAACTGTTTCGGTACTTCGGTGCCCATGCGCGTACCGCTTCCGCCGGCAAGTATTACGGCATATACCATAATCATTTCCCCTTAATCATAATAAATATAATTTTAACAGACATTCGGTTTAATGTCAACAAATCAAATCTGCCTATTGATTTTTTCAGAAAAAAAGCGTACAATAAATACAGAACATTTGTTTGGAAGAGGAGGGTTGAGTACTGTGGAGAATAAATCGTATATTGCAATCGACTTAAAATCGTTTTACGCCTCCGCGGAGTGCGTTTCGCGGAATCTTGACCCGCTTAAAGTAAATCTTGTCGTCGCCGACCCGACGCGGACTGAAAAAACTATTTGTTTAGCAGTGTCCCCAACTCTGAAAGCGTACGGGATTCCCGGCAGAGCTCGGCTTTTTGAAGTTGTTCAAAGAGTAAGGGAGGTAAACGCCGAGCGCCGTGCCAAAATTCCCGACGGCAGATTCACGGGTAAATCGTACGTCGATGAGGAGCTGAAAAACGACCCGACTCTCGAACTTGACTTTATTATCGCCCCGCCGAGGATGGGCTATTACGTAAAATTAAGCTCGAAAATATATTCGATTTATTTAAAATATATTTCGAGTGAGGACATACACGTCTACTCCGTGGACGAGGTTTTCATGGACGTTACAAATTATCTGAAAACGTACAACAAAACGCCGAGAGAGCTTGCCATGTATATGATTCTCGACGTCCTGCGAACCACGGGCATTACCGCGACGGCGGGGATCGGGACGAATCTGTACCTGTGCAAAATCGCCATGGATATACGGGCAAAGCACATTCCCGCGGATGAAAACGGAGTCAGAATCGCGGAGCTTGACGAAGCGTCTTACAGAAAAGATCTGTGGGATCACACGCCGATTACCGATTTTTGGCGCGTGGGCAGGGGTTACAGCAAAAAACTTGCGGATCACGGACTGCACACAATGGGCGATATCGCTCGCTGTTCCGTCGGAAAAAGCGGAGAATACTACAGCGAGGATCTTTTATATAAAATGTTCGGTGTGAATGCCGAACTGCTTATAGACCACGCATGGGGCTGGGAGCCGTGCGAAATTAAGGACATAAAAAATTACAAAGCCGTATCTAATTCGATAAGCTCGGGACAGGTGCTTCAGGAGGCGTACGAATACGACAAGGCTCTGCTTGTCTTAAAGGAGATGACCGATCTTCTGACTCTCGACCTCGTGGATAAATCGCTCGTCACCGACCAAATTGTTCTGACGGTGTGCTACGACACTGAGAATATGAAAAAAGGTTATACCGACATAATAGCCGAAACGGATCACTACGGACGAAAAATGCCCAAACAGGCTCACGGTTCAATTAATTTGGGCAGATTCACGTCCTCGGGCAAGCTGATACTCAAAAAGACTCAGGAGCTTTTTGAAAATATCGCAGACAAGCGATTAAGCGTAAGAAAAATATACGTTGTCGCAAACCATGTAACAGATGAGAATTCAGCCGATTCCGGAGTCAGCGAACAGCTCGATATCATCTCCGCAATTCAAGACGCAGGCAAACCCGTAAAGGATAATAAGCAAAGAGACGAAAGAGAAAAGAAAATTCAGAAAACGGTAATAGATATAAAAAAGAAATTCGGTAAAAACGCGATTTTAAAAGGTATGAATTTAGAAGAGGGCGCAACCGCAAGGGATCGCAACAGACAGATAGGAGGACATAAGGAATGACGGACAGATACGACGATATAATAGATATGCCTCACCATGTTTCCAACAACAGACCGCACATGTCCATGTCGGACAGAGCGGCGCAGTTCGCACCGTTTGCGGCGCTTACGGGCTTCGGAGCGATAATAACCGAGGCGGACAGACAAACAGACGAACGAATACCTTTAGGCGAATCAGACCTCGAAGCACTTAACGAAAAGGTACGCGACGTAATGCGCAGAGCGTTTCAGCGCCCGCTCATAACGGTAACGTACTTTGTCCCGGACAGTAAAAAAGCCGGCGGAACCTATAAGGTCTACACCGGCAACGTAAGAACGGTCAGCGAATTCGACCGCGTTATAATATTCGAAGACGGAACAAAAATCCTGTTCGACGACACGGCGGATATATGTTTTACGTCATAAAATGCCCCTTTAAACAGGACGGTTTAATATACAGAATATAAATAATCGGAAATCATAGCTACGGCTGTTTCTGCGCCCTCATATTGTGAAACTGTTTCCTTTTTTGATATAACATAAAAATCGTCATAATCGCTTTTACTTCTGATAATAAATTGATTGCCGATTATAACAGAAAGCGATTTATCAAAAATATCTGTCTTAATATATTTTTTTCTGAATTCAGATATAATCCCCGAATGTTTCTTGCTGTCATAACCGTCAAGAACCAAAACAGCTCTCATCGCATGAAATACAGCATAATAACAGCGATTCGCAGCTGATTTATAACTCTCTGCATTCAAAAGCATTTCGGCATCTTCAAGACATTCGGTTGCTTTTTCCAATCGAAGTTTTGATAATTCTATTACACTTTCATCACGCAATTTTTATGCCCTCCGATATGACATTCTTATAAAACGGAGAGACGTTGCCGTAAGCTCTGAATATATTTTTACTCACAACATTCGGAGATATAACTATATCGTTTTCTATTTGTATGTCCGAAAGAGAAGTCATAATATTCATTGTATACTCTAAACACTCCGAATTAGGTATATCCGCTTCAATAAGAATATCTATATCGGATTCGTCGTCATAATCGCCGCGAGCATACGAACCGTACAAAAAAATCGAAACAACTTTATCGGGCAATACTGCATTACAACATTCTATTATATTCTCCAATATATTATTTAAGCAATCTGACTTCATACCGCTCACCTCTTTAATATTATTATACACATTATCGTTAATTAATTCAATAATAAAAATCTCCGTGGATTCTGCGTTCGGCAGTTTCCTCGGAGATTTACTTATTTTTTAAATTCTATTAAATCCTTTACGACTTCGCCGGCAATTATAAGTCCGACAACAGACGGAACGAACGCTGTCGAGCCGGGTATGGCTCTTCTCTGCGTGCATTTTCTCTGCGTTCCGGGCGGACAGATACAATGTTCACGGCAGCTCGACGACATGTCGTCCGCAGGCTTTATCGGAGGTTCCTCAGAGTAAACGACCTTTAAATGCTTCACTCCGCGCTTTCTTAATTCATACCGCATGACTTTTGCAAGAGGACAGACGGATGTCTTGTAAATATCTGCGACCTTAAAAGCCGTTGGGTCGGTCTTATTGCCCGCTCCCATGGAACTTATTATCGGAACTCCCGCCTCTTCTGCCTGCATGACAAGCTCAATTTTTCCGCTGACGGTATCGATAGCGTCGACTACATAATCATACTGCGAAAAATCAAATTGATCTCTCGTCTCGGGAACGTAAAACATGCGGTGCTTATACACCGTACAGTCGGGATTTATATCCTTTATACGCTCCTCGGCAACGTCGACTTTATACTTGCCGACGGTGCTTCTCGATGCGATTATCTGACGGTTGATATTCGTAAGACATACCTTGTCGTCGTCCACTATATCAATCGCTCCGACGCCCGAACGGACGAGAGCCTCGACGGTATAACCGCCGACTCCCCCGACTCCAAACACTGCGACGCGCGAATTTTTAAGTTTTTCCATAGCCTCTTCGCCGAAAAGAAGCTGTGTTCTTGAAAACTGATTAAGCATATTTTATCAGACACTCAGAAGTCCCGCGTCTATAACGAACTGCGAACCGGTAGCGTATCTCGCCTTATCGCTTGCGAGGAACTTAACAAGATTTGCAACGTCCTCGGGCTCAATCCACGGTACGGGAAGAAGATTGCCCGCCGAACGCTCCGCGATTTCGATGGGAGTCATACCCTCCATTGCCGCAAGTCCGTCATTCATGGGAGTGTTAACACCCGTGGGATGTATGCTCACAACTCTGATATTATAGGGAGCAAGCTCGATAGCCCACGCCTTTGTAAGTCCGGTAAGACCCCACTTTGAGGCGGTATAATGGGAAAGACGGTTTCCGCCTCTCAATCCCATTACGGACGAGTTATTGATAATAACTCCGCTCTTTTTCTCTTTCATATAAGGAACAACGCGTCTTGTAACGTTGAAAGGTCCCTTGAGGTTTATGTCTATCATTGCGTTCCACTCGTCGTCGGTCATCTTGTCGACCTCGGCGTAAGCGCAGATACCCGCGTTATTAAAGAGAATATCGATTTTTCCGAGTTCTGCAATCGTCTTTTCCACAGCGGCGGTTACGGATTTATCGTCGCGCACGTCGCCCGCACAGATAACGCACTTTCTGCCTGATTTTTCGACTTCTTCTTTAAGACTCTTTAACTCGTCGCTTGTTCCGAATTCATATGCGGGATACTCGATTTTCTTCGCAACGTCGAACGCCGCGATATCCGCGCCCTCTTCCGCTAAAGCGAGTGCGCACGCTCTGCCCTGTCCGTGAGCCGCGCCGGTTATAAATGCAACTTTATTTTCAAAATCTTTCATAACAAAACCCCCGTAAAATTATTCTTCGTCTGTATTCGTCGCCGAACGGTATTTATACAAAACCTCGTCGAGCGGAACCTTGGCTATCGTGTTGAAAAGGTTTGTAGCGTACATGATTCCCGCAAACGAGAAAAGCAGAACTATCTGTTCGTCGTTGAATTTAGCTTTAAGTTCGTCGTAAATTTCGTCGGGAATATTGTGAGGATCGGTGCATATCGCGCTGCCAAGATCCATTAACAGCGTTTCGGTCTCGGATAAAGTCGGATTATCCGGGTCGTCGCCCGAATCGATAAGAATTTTTCTGAAAAACGTCGAGCAGATAAGACACTCATTGCCCTTTGAAATAGCATAAGAATAAAGAGAAATAGCTCTCTCTCCGATAACCGGTACGAGCAGATCATAAAGAGTGTACCACTCCATATAAGCCTTGAACGCGGGAACACAATGCAGAAGCGTGCGCTTCATATTCGTGATTCTGCCGTGCTTTGCAATCTGGTCGTCATATTCTCTTTTGACTTCATCGCTTGCGGATTCATAATCCGTCATAGGTATAGAAAAACCCATACAGGAAACTCCTTTTATATTAAATTATTTTTTTCTGTTTTTAAGTCTCTTATCGCATCTCGTCGCAAGGTGCGTACCGACGCTCTGGAAAACCTGAACGATAACGATAAGGCATACAACTGCAAGTGCCATTACAAGATATTTATATCTGTAATAACCGTAGTTTATCGCGATTTTACCGAGTCCGCCGCCGCCGATAATTCCGCTCATCGCCGAATATCCGAGTATCGTCGTAACAGCTATCGTCGCGTTGGAAATAAGCGAGGGAACGCTCTCGGGAAGCATTACTTTTACAATAATCTCCCACGGCGACGCGCCCATGCTTTGCGCGGTCTCAATGATGTTGGGATTGATCTCCCTCAAACTGCTCTCTACGAGTCTTGCGATAAACGGGAACGACGCGATAACAAGAGGAACAATCGAAGCCGTGGTTCCGACAGCCGTTCCGACGATAAGACGCGTCAGAGGAAATACAAGTATCATAAGTATAAGGAACGGAACGCTTCTCAAAAGGTTTATTATAACATTAATAACATGGAGAACGCCTTTGGGTATTTTCAAAATTTTTCCGTCCTCGCCCGCAACGAGAAGAATTCCGAGGGGCAGACCGATTATAATTGCGAATAATGTGGAAATAAGAGTTACGTAAATTGTTTCGACAATTGCAAGAGGAAACGAACTTTTGACTATCTCCATAGCCTCTAAAAACGTATCGGATTTAAAATAGTCAAACATGTCAATTCGCCTCCTGTACCGTAATACCCGGCATTTTCTTTAAATATTCCATGGCCTTGTTCATTTCGTCTCTGCCTCCGGGGATGCCGAGCATCATGTTTCCGTATGCCTTGGAGCCTATGCTCTTAGTCGAAGCGTAGAGAATACTCGCCGCTACGTTTATATCAATAGCCATCTGCGCTATAAGGGGCGTATTCGTAGCCTCCGCCCCGTTGAATACAACTCTGATAACGCCCGTGCCGTCCGTTGACTGTAATACATCCGAATCAAAGCCCTCGGGGTAAACAAGACTCTTGGCGGCTTTCGATTTGGGAGAAGAGAACACCTCGCTTACGTCGCCGATTTCGGCAACCTCGCCGTGGTCGAGAATCGCAACCTTTGTGCATATCTGCTCGACAACGCTCATCTGGTGCGTTATAACTATAACGGTAAGTCCTAGCTTATCGTGAAGATCCCTGATAAGAGAGAGAATAGACTGCGTTGTCTGCGGGTCGAGCGCACTCGTAGCCTCGTCGCAGAGAAGAATTTTAGGATGCGTCGCAAGCGCGCGGGCAATCGCAACTCTCTGCTGCTGACCGCCTGACAGCTGAGCGGGATAACTTTTAAGTTTATCGCCCAGTCCTACTATATCGAGAAGTTCGGCGGCTCTCTTCTGCGCCTCCGCCTTTTTAACTCCCGCGAGTTCGAGAGGAAAACATACGTTTTTAAGGCAGTTTCTCTGCATAAGCAGATTAAAGCCCTGGAATATCATTGTAATTTCACGTCGGGCGCTGCGAAGTTCTTTCGGCGAAAGCGTGCTCATATCCACTCCGTCGATAAAAATCGACCCCTCGGTCGGTCTTTCGAGCATATTGATACATCTTACGAGAGTGCTTTTGCCCGCGCCGGACATACCGATAATACCGTAAATATCGCCGTCATTTATCGTTAGGTTGATATTTTTAAGCGCTTCGACCTGTCCGTCGGATACGGAGAATGTTTTTGATAAGTTTTTAATTTCAATCATAATTATAAATCCCGTCTGTCAAAATAACGCCGACAGTAAAGTCAGCGTTATTTTATCATGTTTTTTTATATTTTACTTGATAGCGTCAAGACTTGTCTGCTTGCCGCCGTAGAGACCCATAGGCTCAACGTGAACCGCACAAGCGTTTACAAGGTGAGTTCCGTTTTCCTTGTTGAAGTCGTCAAGGTAAGGAATGTGCTGGAAGTAGTTTGCGTCTACCTCGCCTGACTCAACAACGTTGTTGGGCTGTACATAGTCGGTGAACTCTTTAATATCAAGGGTGATACCCTTAGCCGCGAGGATTTCCTTTGCAACTGCAAGAATCTCTGCGTGAGGAGCGGGAGAAGCCGCTACGGAAATCGTTGTGCCCTTAAGTGCATCATAATTTACGCTTGAATCGTATCCGTCTCCGGGATTCTCGACAACGCTTACAACAGAGCCCGCATATTTTTCGGAAATAAAGTCGGCAACCTTTTTGCTCTGAAGAGCAGCTTTGAGAGCCTTAATGGAATCTTTGTTCTCATTACCCTCTTTAACTGCGAGAATGTTAACGTACTCGGAAGCGGAGTTCTCGATTGCAAGAGAATCCTTTACGGGATTAAGTCCGGCCTCGATAGCGTAGTTAGAATTGATAACCGCGTAATCAACGTCTTTTAAAACATTGGGAATCTGTGCCGCCTCAACCTCGTTGAACTTGATATTATGAGGATTCTCGGCAATATCGTTGATGGTGGCTGTTACGCCTGCGCCGTCTTTAAGTTTTATGTAGCCTTTTTCCTGGAGCAGAAGAAGAGCTCTCGCCTCGTTGGTAGCGTCGTTGGGAACGGCGATTGTTATTGACGATTTGGAAGAAGAAGCCGCCGCGTCTCCGGTGGAGGTTTCATTTCCTCCCTTAGAGGAACAGCCTGCGAATACGGCAAGTACAAGAATTACAGATAAAAGTAATGCAGCAAATTTTTTCATTTTAAATTCAACCTTTCTTTAATCAAGATGCAAACATTAATAAAGTGATAACTGTGCGCTGATATATAATCACATTCGCTTTGTAAACCAAACGTAATTGCACATTCGTTCTTTAAACGTAAACTTCATAATCTGTTTACCTCCTTCATCTGACGTAAGTCATTATAAGCCATAACTTACGAAATGTCAAATAACATATATAAATAGTAGGTTATAGGCTGAAGCTATAACTGTATACACTTATTCAGATACGCTTCTATGTTTTCGATGTACAGTTTGCCGATTTCCGACGGTATCTGGTCGTTACGCATTATATAGCCTATCTCCATAACGCCGTCCTCGTCACTCTCAAACGGAACCGCGACATAATCACCGCCGTTTAACTCCTCGCATATAATTCCCGAGCACAGCGTAAAACCGTTAAGTCCGATCATCAGATTAAGCATTGTTGCGCGGTCATTCGCCTTAATGGTACGGGGAAATTCCACAGTACTGAATATTTCCTCGGCAAAATAGAACGAGCTGTCCACTCCCTGCTCAAACGTAAGACACGGATAATCCTTCAGATCGTCGGCGGAAATCGACTTTTTATGAGAGAGCGGATGATCCTTCCACATGTAAACGTACGTATTGCACGCGATAAGCTTTTTAAATTCAAGCTCGTTTGATTTTAAAATTTTCGTTATAACGCTTCTGTTAAAATTACTTAAATATATAATACCTATTTCGCTTCTTAAAGTTCTGACGTCCTCGATAACTTCTTTCGTCTTATCCTCTCTTATCGCAAATTCGTATTTCTTCGAATCGAAATTTTTTACGGTCTCGACGAATGCCTTAACCGCGAATGAATAGTGCTGAGTCGAAACGCCGAACTTTTTTTTCAATTCGTGTCCGCCCGAATAGCGTTCCTCAAGCGACTCGTACTGATAATAAACCTGGCGCGCGTACATAAGAAATTCCTGTCCGTCGTTTGTAAGTGAAACTCCGCGCCCGCTTCTGTAAAATATCGTAATGCCGAGTTCCTTTTCAAGCTCTCTTACCGCACCGGTAAGCGACGGCTGGGTAATATACAGTTTTTCCGCCGCCTTGTTCATCGAACCTGTCTGCGCGATAACGATAGCGTAACGAATCTGCTGAATTGTCATACTCTTACCCTCCGCATAATCATTTTATTAAATTATACTTTATAATTCCCTGTCAGTCAATATTTTTTGCAAATGCCGAGCAAAGGGAGGATTTTTACACTATGAATATGATACAATGTATTCAGAACGAAAGGGAGGAATAAACATGAGTTTATTTTACATAACAATAACGGGACTTCAATTCAGATACGGTTCCGATTTTCTCGAGCCGAAAATGAAAGTAAAACTTACAAAAGAACCCGATAACGAATTTGACACCGAGGCTGTAAAAGCGGAGCTCCCGGGACTCGGAACAATCGGCTACGTCGCGAATTCTCCGAAAACCGTACTCGGCGAGTGCTGTTCCGCAGGCAGGCTTTACGATAAGATTCCCGACTCGATTTACGCGGAGGTCTGCTATGTAA
The DNA here is from genome assembly GCA_002431305.1 of Ruminococcaceae bacterium UBA5904. Classification (GTDB taxonomy): domain Bacteria; phylum Bacillota; class Clostridia; order Oscillospirales; family Acutalibacteraceae; genus CALACW01. Next base: position 22,402 of record DJEG01000121.1, read on the forward strand.
CGGACAGGGGCGTTGTCTGCTCAGTCAACGTTTTACAGCCGAAGCCCGCCAAAATAAAAGTAAGACGCGAATCGGTTTTACGCTTCTGATCAGACATCACCGAATTTATATAGACGCTTCCAAACAGGCAAAAGGCATGCAGAGCAACATCTGCGTGCCTTTTGCCGTTATTATTTCAATTATACATACTGATTATAAATAACAGATTCCGTTTTTGAACTTTGAAAAAGCGAGCCCGGCTTTCGCCGAACTCGCTGCTTTGTTAAATTGTACAGACTGTTACGTTTTTATCAACGAATTAAGCCTTTGCGGTTGATACTCCGCCGAAAAGACTCTTGAAGAAAAGCGCAATCTTCTGGAACAGAGCGACTATCATTCTCATGATTCTCGCAATGAGTGAAAGCTGTTCGCTGCCGCCGTTTCCGCCTGCATTGATAAGAGCCTGAAGATACTTCATAAAGTTATCCGTACCGAAAGCCTTAAACAAGTCGGTTATACTGAAATCAACCTGTCTGAATCTGTCTCCGATATTATCGGCAACAGGAACGAGGAACGAGATAAGTTTAAACAGGAAGCCCATAATCTTATCGGGAAGCTCGTTGTTGTTGGCGGCTTCATTGAGGAACGTGAAGATGTTTGTAAGAAGGCTTGAATCCTCCTTGTCAAGCATACAGAACGTAATCAGGAAGTTGCTTAAATTAATTGCATTCGACTTATAGAACAGCGTCTGCATTACAAGTCTTAACGCCAATGTCAGAAGATCAGCGCCTCCCGCGGAGTTAAGGAATATAATCTGCTCATTGTTCTTCGATGTAACCTTTGTAAGAGTACCTACGCACAGCGTTGAAAGGTCGATATACGGAAGCGTTATATTAAGCTTGCCTACCGCGTAATCGGTAACCTCAACCTCAACCTGTTCCATTACAACGTTTCCGTCCTCGTCGAGGATCTGATTGCCGTCTGCGTCAAGCTTGGGCTGATCCTTCATCTCCTTGTGCGTACCGAGAACAATATTCTTATTCTCGATATCGAACGAAAGTGCCGTTCCGACGAGAGATTCTATAAGTGAGTTGATAAGCTGGTTCGCGTCAAAGTCAAGAGGTACGGAGAGGTTGAGAGCCATTCCGCCGACCTCAACGTTCGACAGGAACTTGTTGATAAGCGGGTATGCGTCGTATACGGGCTGAAGAATATCGAGAAGAACGTATGCGAAGTGAAGAAGGTTGTTAATCGTATCATTAAGTCCGCCGATTGTGATAAAGAACATGAGGTTCGGTATCATGTTGAGAAGTACGGATACGGGATCCGCGAGAAGCTCCTCAACAAATGAGAACAGCGGTTTAAGGAGGTAGTAGATACAGTCGCAGTTCTGCGATGCGGCGCTCTCGCCTGCATATACTCTCGTGTAATAATCCTGATACGTAAGGAGATCGCTGTCCGCGGTAAGAGCCTCCATAAGAGGAATCCACGCATAATAGTAGCCTGCATATCCGGGGATTGTTACAAGATCGAATATCGAAAGATTTTCGTCAAGAGCAAGGAATCTGATAATAAGCGAGAGAGGCGACGCAAGCGCACTGATCGCTCTTAAGAATATCTCACGTCCGGAATATCTCGAGGTAATCTCGGGATTGTTATAACCCCAGTCGATAGCAACGATCATATCCTCGCCGGTCTCTTCGTTGATACCGGTCTGATAGAACGTATTCTTATCATACGTATTGCCCTTTACTGTGCCGTCCTCAAGCGTCTTTCCCGCGTCGGCTCTTATATAGCCCGCAGCAAATACAGTCTTGGGATTGCCGTTTTCGTCGGTGTACTTGAACTCGTAGTCAAGAGCGTTTGCAAGAGCCTGTTTCGAATAATCGATATCAAGCGCATTATTAAACAGTGATTCAAGGTTAAGTCCGTCGATCATGCCGTAAACGAGGTCTGCAATCTTGGAAAGCATCTCGTTGTTGAACAGGAAGTCCGCGAGTTTATCCTCAAGGAATCCTGTAAGAGAATCGAGATCCTCTATCTTAAGCATTGCAAGCACATTTTCAACAAGTCCGTCAAGGTTGTTTGTTACATACTGTGCATTTTCCTTAGTCCAGTACTGGGTGTAAAGAACGCCCGAACCGAAAGTATAGTCGTCATACTTCTCGGCATATTCCATAAGCTCATCCGTCTTATAGTCTACGGGGTCGAGATAGTAAGTGTAATTCTTACCTCTTACGATGGATTTCGTACCGTCTGAATTTTCCTGAACGGTAAGAACGCTTCCGAATTCATTCGTATAGAACAGCTCGTAAAGAGCGGCAATAGCTTCGTCGGGATTGAGGGTAACATTATTAATGATATCCTCAAGTTTAAGTCCGTAGAAGAGGTTCTTTGTAAGAATATCGCCGAGTCCGAACGCGTCAAGGAGCGTAAGGTTAGTAGCGAAATCGTTGGTCTGCATGTCGAATGCTCTGTAGTTGAGAGCCGAGAAGAGGTAACGGAAGATGTACAGAAGAACAAGTCCGTAGGATTCCTGTCCGTCAACTGTCATCTCAATGTACTTTCTCGTATTTGCGTTCCATGTGCCGTAATCGTTGGTGATTGCGGTGTTTCTAAGAGAGGAAACCTGTCTCTCGGTACCCGTTGCCTGGAGCTTATAGTCCATAAGTACGGGAAGAGAAACCTCATTCTCCTCCATTACTGCGGAGAACACGGTATTGTAGTTAATCGTATCGGCAGGCTTTCTCGTCGTTCTGGTTAAGGTGAACGAGATATCTTCGCCGGGCTTATCCTTTGAAGTCGTTTCCTTGCCGGTCTCGGGGTCTGTGTACGTATAGTAGCTGTAATATATCTTTACCTTAGTCTTGTAAGCGTTTACAAGCTCTGTCGTCGTAAGTTCGCTTGCGTCGAGAACATTTCCTGCGTTATTCGCATACGCGATATCCTCGAGAACAGCGATATCGGTGTTGATAGAGCCGTCGGAATTAAGTCCGGTTACTTTCTCCGTATACTCCGAGTCGGGGTAAAGAGAAAGGTCGCCGTTTACGTTCTTGTACGCTTCGGTAACACCGACGGTTTCAATTGAGTTCGAAACGCATCCGTAGTTTTTAGCAGCCATTACCGCTTCATCGGTCGTCTTATAAATAGCTGTACCGCTGTAAGCTCCGCCCGCAGCGGTCTTACCGGTAGCGGTATAACCGATAATCGGATTTCCGGTCTCTGCGCCGAGAGATATGAGTTTGAGAACGTTATCAAGAGAGTTAAGGAAGTTGATCTTATCGCCCAAAAGATCGCCTATCTTAAGGGTGTAAACATCAACCTTAACCGCATCCGTCCACTCAATTCTGATAACCAGCTGGAATGTTTTAATCGTGGTAAGAAGAGTACCCGAAGTAAGATAATATGAAATATTCGGAAGAAGCGAAAGAACAGTCTCAACGGGGTTATCAAGAACGTCATTCTCAATCCAGTTGAAGAGAGGTCCGGTTATCAGATTTATAAACGAAGTAACGTTCGACTGCTGATAAGCGTTGACCATTATTCTCGCACTCTGCTCAAAGTCTGCCTGACTGACAAGACCGTTTGACGCATCAATTCCGAGAGTCTCAAACAGCGGAAGCAATATGTCGTTCCAGCCTTGCGCGCCCTTAATTATAGCCCAAACTCTAGACCACATTATAGTGGTAACTTCAATCTTAAACTGCTGGTTTCCGAGAACAGCCGCAAGAAGAGGTGCGGCGCCGAGAAGAACGCCCGAAAGAGCCTCCTGGAACTTACCTCTGTCGCCGTTAACGCCCCAGTAAAGAGTATCGAAGTTAACATCCTTCCATCTCTGACCCATATATTCGTCATTCTCTTTACCTACGGCATAGTAACCGTCATACTCAACCGCACCGCCTTTTGCAGCCTTTAACTGCTCATATACTGTGGGATATTTCTTATCGAATCCTGTTCTTTCCATACAACGGGCGATACCCGCGGGAGTGATACCGATATCCTCCTGAATAAGGAGTTTATAAACAAGAGCCTGCCATCCGTTAGAGTCATCAACAACCCAGCCGGCAATAGTGCTTCCCGCGCTGCCGAGAGTATTTTTAATAAATGCATCGGTGATGTTCTCATCGATAACATTTGTAAGCATGGGGTAGATGGTCTTAAGAAGAAGATTGATTATCGAATCCTGGTAAAGCATGTTATCAAGGATATTGATAACCATTTCCTTAGGCGTGCTGTAATCCTTGCCGCCGAGAAGTTCATTCTCGGGAGGCAGGAACGAATGAAGCGAACCGCCGAGCTTCTTATTAGCCATAAGAGAGTCGATTGTGTCGACTATCGTGGTAACTTTCTCTGTGGTAACGTCATATGTAACGGCGTCGCCCGTCGACTTGTCGATATAATCGCCGACAGTTCTCGAGGGAAGATACTTCTGCTCCATGGCGATGGGCTTTAACTGTGTTACAAGGTTAATGTAGCTGTAAGCGTCGTCGCCGTAAATCTTAATCTTTGCTTCGTTCGATATCGAATTGAATACGTCATAGTGGGACATGATGTCCTTATACGCATTCGTCATAAGGTCTGAGTTAGTCTCGACCTGAAGTTTTGAAGCACCCTCGACATTATTGTCGGGACCGTAGTATTTTGAAAAATATTGATCAAGAGAACTCTTAAGAGAATAAAGCTCAATTCTCGATCTGTCTACGGAGTTTCTGTCTTTATCAATGGTATATCCTTTATTATAATACTGGGGTTTCGTGCCGGAATCGTCAAAGCTTCTGTCCATGCTCCACGTTACGTCGAGGTAACGGATGGTGATGGGAGAGGGCTTGATATCCTCCGTAAGGAGAACCGTATTAACATCGGTATAGCAGTAAAACTCGTAAGTATGGAACCAGTTGCCCGAGTTTACGGTCGTGCAGTTACCGCAGAAATAGTCGATAACGGTCTCAACATTAAGATAATCGAAAAGGGTTTTCTCTTCAATATCACCGTTTCTGATCTTGTCTCTGAGGTCGTCGCCGTACTCGCCGTCTCTGATTTTATCGGCAATGGACTTATCCTCGGTCTTAATCGAGGGGTCGTAGTACCATGTGCCGTCGGCCTTCTGCGCGTTATACCATGTTATCGTACCGTCTGCGTCAATCTCGTACGTCTTGTGATCCGAAACGCCTACAAGCTCACCGAGAGCGTCGACAAAGTACGAATAGCCGTCGAAGTAAAGGAAATTGCCGTCGCTGTCCTTCATGGTACGAAGCTTATCCTTAACGGTATCGCCGACCATCGGGATAGTGTAATTTCCTACGCCGTAGGTCGTGCTCATGATATTGTCCGCAATTGCATAAAACTGAATCGCGGCGTTTCTGATGCTGTTGGAGCCGTCGTCGAGAGCCGTAACCTTATGGTTGTAGGCAAACGAACGAACCGTGTTCGAACTCGAGTCATTATAAACATAATCACCCTGTTTGTTTTCGACCGTATACTGATTCATGTCGCGTATGATACTTGCTTTCTTTACGCCGTTTTCATCAGTATCAATCACTGTCTTGTTATAACCGCCGGAGGACTCTGTGTGCGTTTTGAAGAACATATAGGCAAGAGTGTTGTAACTCGAGTCTAACTGTTCGTCATCGGCAAACGAGACGAAACCGACGGACACTGCTGAAAATAAGAAAACAGTTGAAAGTAAAACACAAAGAACTTTTTTCGTTAATTTCATGTAGTGTCATCTCCTTTTAAAATTTTGTGATATATACAGAAACACCACTGTAATATACTCCACTCTTATTATATACGTTTAATTTATACAAAGCAAGCGACACAATCTATATTTTTGTCGATTTAATGCATTCGGAATAAATTTCATTGTTTTGAATAAATTGTGAACGGTAATTTTGTTAAAAAATACTTGATTTTTTTGAGCATTTAAGTTATAATTTTCAATGTGCTTAAAAAGTACGACAGTAAAAGCCGGCGTGTTGGAATTGGCAGACGAGGC
>DJEG01000121.1:28426-37599 GCA_002431305.1 Ruminococcaceae bacterium UBA5904
GACTCAAAATCCGTTGGGCTAATAACCCGTGCGGGTTCGACCCCCGCCGCCGGCACCATAAAAATATCCGGATATTAGTTTATCCGGATATTTTTATGCAGTTTTAACAATACGTACATTCTAAATTTTGTTTTTTTATCGGCAATTATACAATCAGCACAAAAAAGCAAGGAACCGAACCCGTAATAACCGGATTCGGCTCCTTTTTATTTCAGCGAGGTGTTACACCGTCAAATCTCAGCTTTTGATTACGTTTATTAAATCCTCGATATACGGTTTAACAACCGCGACGAAATGAAGTATTGCCGTCGCGAATGAAACGATTTTAAATACGGATTTCGAATTCATTCTCGGCGCAATCATTACGATAACACTAACGATGCCTTTGACGGGCGAAGCAACGTCAAGCGCGCCGGCAACAGTCTTAAACGCGGACGTGTTGTTCTTATCAGCAACAACGCCGTAGACATAATCCCACACAAGCGCGAGCGCACCCGATTTGTTCGAGTCGATTCCCGCGCGGTAAAGCGTTCCTCTTGTCAGAGAATCACGTACTGTGTAATCTCCGCATCCCGCAAGATCGGAAAGGAGCGTTACAAACGCGTCCTTATTAAAATCAATCTTAATTTCGGAATTTTCATCCTTTATGATTTTAGACTTGATAAGATCGTTAAGCTTGCCGTCAAGGATATCGAAAAGTCCCTCCGACGTAAGGTCGGGCGGCGATATGCTTATCATCTTAACCTTGGAAAGAAGAGTATTTATCTGATCGTTGAGAAGTCCGGAGCTTACGGCATAGCCGAGTTTCGGAAGCACGTCAAGTATCGTATCGAGCGGAGCCTGTGCAAATTCTTCTATTAGGTTGGCGACGGGAACGAGTATCGGGCGAACACTCGCGTCCATTTTGAGCGCGGACGAAGAAGCGTTAACAGCTTTCGTATATTCGTCAGACGAAATAATACCGTCAAGATCAAGGGCTTCAAATACGGGTATAAGATCCTCATATCCGCCGTAGGTATATGTACCTGCGCCGGTATCTATGCTGTTTTCGAGTTTTATAACGATATCGATAAGAGAAAGCTGCCTGAAGCACGCGGAAAGTGCGTCAAGAAAAGCCTCTTTATCTCCGTTTTCGAATCCGAAATCACCGTTTACAAATTCAACCTTATCCCAGTCCGCAAGTTCTTTTACGACCTTGCCTTTTTCGTCGCGGGTCGCGGCGGCGTCAAGTTTTTCAGCTGCAAGAGCGTACTTATCCTCAGTGAGTTTCGACGCAAGATCTGCAGGGCTGTACGCAACAAGACTGCTCGCATTGCCGAGAAGCGGATAGAGCCATTTTACGACCGTGCCGATAAATTCGCTCGAAAAGACTTTAGTCTCAATATCGGAAGCGAACGTCTGCTGATCGGAACCCGTGAACGCAAGAACTGCGTTAAAGAGATTTCTCGCAGTCTTGTATGTCATATCCTCGCTGACGGGATAATCGATATCCGTATGAGGCATGTTCGAAATGTCGGGCTTTTCGTCCGAGGGAACGTCGGGCTTTATCGAGGCGAGAACAGCCTTGTACTTAGCCAAAATCTCCGCGGGAATCGACGAAATAAGAGTCGAGGGAATAAGTGCGTATGCAGACTTTGCATTTTCTATATCTTCACGGGTATAGGGTTCATCTATCGAATTTATTACTTTTATAAATTCATCTACAAAATACGCGTTTCCTACATCATTGCATGCGGTATAAAGTTTTGCGGCGGTCATGCCGGAAACAGAATAATAAGAACCTTTGCTCACCGCAGTAAACATAAAACTGTACGAAAGTTTATCGACAACAAGCTTCTGCATAACGGTCAGCGCGTTGTATTTTTCAACTGCCGCCGCAGCGGGAGCCGTATTGTTCTTATCATTATCATACGCCGTTTTCGCCTCAATAAGCGCGTTTACGGCATCGACTGCGGGATCGTACTCGGGCGCGGCGGCAGAAACCTGAGCCATCGCTTTAAGATTTATTTCGGCAGAGTAATTCTTCTCTCTCGCACTGCGAAGCTGATATGCGGTTTCCTGCTCCCAATACGCGTCGTAAGCCTTTATATATTCGGGATCGTTTACGCCGTCCGTGTAATTTTTCGCGTTTGGTTTGGACGGTTTTTTAATCACGGCTTCGCCGAAAGGCTCGGCTTTAAGCATATCCTTTGCGAGCGCATTCACAACCGTCTCAAAACCTTTTGCAGGATATGAAGCGAGCGCCGAATTAAACATTTTATAATTTGAGCTGTACAATCCCGCATAAATTCTTGCGTTGACGCTTGCCGCGGAAAAAGCCGATAATTTATCTTCGGAAGACGTTGTTTTACTGTTGAGCGTACCGTAAAGAGTCTCTGCCTCGTCCATATAGGCAGGAAGCCCGCCGAGCGAAGCTTTTGTCTGCTCCGAAGCATTTGTCATATGTTTCTTATCATATGATTTAAGATTCGGATTATTTATTATTGAAATCTGCTTTTCTCTGTCGATAGACTTATGATAGAGCTTGTCAAAGAGAAGAACATCCATATGCTCTTTTTCTTCTGCCGAAAGTGTTTTATACATTCCGACGATTTTCTCAAACTCCGCGAGAACGTCCACGTCGGGTTCCGCCGTGTTCAGAGCACCGTCAAATGCTTCAATCCGTTTTTCAACGTCGGCAAGCGTCCCAGACGCATAAACGGGAATCAAAGGCAGATATACAAGCGTCAGACACAGAGCCAGAAATACGCTTAAATGTTTCTTCAGTTTTTCCATAATAAACATCTCCTCATCAATAAAAATTTATATTTTATAATATTTTGATTTGCGTCGCGCCGGTTGAAAATCATCTCCTTTGAATTGCAGAAAGATTTAATAACGATTCGTTATTAATTAAACAAACAAATAATTAATAACGTTTCGTTACTAATTGTTTATCAAAAAACGAACTCATACATAGTTCGCTTTAAGTTCCTTGTTAAAAAACCTCAAAAGGCCGTGTGCGCAATCATCGTAAAGGTCAGTTCCGCATACAAGTCTTTGAGCAAAATCATCGCCGTATACTTTACAAAGTTCTGTCGAAAGCATCTCATAAGTACACTCGCCGTTCGGGTAAAGAATTATTTTATCGGGATCAACGACCGAAATAACGCCCGAGATCTGCTCTTTGAAAAATTCAAGACTATGTCTGTCGGTTTCCTTTGTCTCCAGCCTGCCGATATCGCAGACTCTGCCCGACGCGCCCGAGAGCACGCATCCGTTAACGGATATACCGGCTCCGTACTTTTTTGCGCCGAACGTATACGAAACGACGGTTTTCGAATGATAATCGTTCGTATATTTCCACGATGAACACGTTACCGCGAACATATTGTTGACCGCAATAACATTTATATTTTCAAGAAACGAGAAATACTCTTTTAAATTTAATCCGTTAAGACTCGGAAATTTCCATGAACGGAGAATTGAATTGTCAAGAACATGCCCGGGAACGGCAAAAAGCACATGAGATATTTTTTTGTCGTATTGCGTAATTTTCAATACGTTAATCTTAAGAATTTCAACAGCGTTTTCATCGGATACGGGACAGGAATAGGAATAAATACGATTAAATTTAAAATCATATATATCGCAGTGAAGCGTGTCGGAAAAAAAATAAAAAAGTCCGCAGTGCTTAAAATCGGGATTGAGCGTATAGGATACAGCCTTTCTTCCCCTGCCGACGGTGCACATACCGTCGGGGATAAAAATACCGCGTTCGAGTGCAAAATTGACGGCACGGGTAACGGTCGGCAGACTTAAACCGACATCTTCGGCAATACGGGGAATCGTACATGAGCCGTTTTTTCTGATATATCCGCTGACAAATAAAAAATTAGTTCTGCGTACGGAAGAAATATCAGCTGTCTGCATCAAAATGCCCTTCCCCTTTCGGCTTTCCGTTTCTGTTTTCTATTATATAATTATGTTTGTTGATTGTCAACAACTATTTTTATGGGAATTTATTTTTTTTGTTGATAATTCTAATACATATCAGATTAATAGGTTTTAATTATAACGTTCGATTCATTTTAAATATTGGACAAACAAGTCACCCGCTGATATAATCAAGGCATGAAAAGGAGCTGAACGATATGATAACGCAGAGTTTAAAAGTAAAAAGATATTGTTCATCAACAGACCGAATGTACCGTTAATTCCTACTCAAATTCAAAAATTTCAATTTAAAAAATGATAAAATATTAACGGAGGAATTAACAATGGCAGATATAAAGAATTCGGCAAACTGGAGCTTTGAAACAAAACAGTTACATATAGGACAGGAACAGCCCGACCCCGTCACCGACGCGAGAGCGGTTCCGATATACGCTACGACATCATACGTTTTCCACAATTCACAGCATGCGGCGGACAGATTCGCACTCAGAGACGCAGGCAATATTTACGGACGTCTTACAAACCCCACACAGGACATTTTCGAAAAGAGAATAGCGTCTCTCGAATCCGGCTCCGCCGCTCTTGCCGCAGCTTCGGGCGCGGCGGCTATTAACTACACGCTCAGCGCTTTGGCAAGAAGCGGAGAACACATAGTAGCGTCAAAAACGATTTACGGCGGAACTTATAATCTTTTAGCACACACACTCCCCCTCTCGTCGGGAATCACCGCAACATTCGTCGACCCCGAGGAAGACGGCGCATTCGAAAACGCGATACAGGAGAACACGAAAGCAATATTCGTAGAAACTCTCGGCAATCCCAATTCTAATATTATAGACCTTGAAGCAGTCGCCGAGGTCGCTCATAAACATAACATCCCGCTCGTTGTTGATTCGACGTTCGCAACGCCGTATCTTATCAGACCGATCGAGCACGGCGCGGACATCGTTGTTCATTCCGCAACAAAATTCATCGGCGGTCACGGAACCGCGATAGGCGGAGTTATCGTCGAAAGCGGTAAGTTCGACTGGAAAGGCTCGGGCAAATTTCCGTGGATCTCGGAGCCAAACCCGAGCTATCACGGAGTCTCGTTTGCAGACGCTGCTCCCGGCGCGGCATTTGTAACATATATCCGCGCAATTCTTTTAAGAGACACGGGCGCGACGCTCTCGCCGTTCCACGCGTTTATATTCTTACAGGGACTCGAAACTCTCTCGTTAAGAGTCGAGAGACACGTTCAGAACGCGCTTAAAATCGTAGAATATCTCAATTCAAATCCCAAGGTTGAGGCAGTTCATCACCCCTCGCTCGAATCGGAACCGAGCCACAATCTCTACAAAAAATACTTCCCGAACGGTGCCGGCTCAATATTCACATTCGAAATTAAGGGCGGAGCGGAAGAAGCCAAGAAATTCATAGACAATCTCGCTATATTCTCGCTTCTTGCAAACGTTGCCGACGTTAAGTCGCTCGTAATTCACCCCGCAAGCACAACACACTCGCAGTTAAATGAGGAAGAGCTTGCCGAGCAGGGCATCAAGCCGAATACGATAAGACTTTCAATAGGAATCGAGAATTCGGACGACCTTATCGCAGCCCTCGATGAAGCGTTCAAAGCTATTGACTGACATTTAATAATGCTGTCGGCTGACATTAAATTTATAACTTCAAAAATGCGGACTCCGTTTATTTCGGAATCCGCGTTTTTGTTATTTTAAATTATGTCGTTTAAGAAAATCGTTTATGACTTTTTCCTTAAATTCATCCGCATATTCATATCCCCACAGAGCAAATATCCCGTCAAAATTCTCCGTCGTTTCGTCCGGGTAAATTATCTCGCATCCCGCTTTGTACGGCAGGGGCAGTCCCACGGTTCCCTCGCTCGAAACATAATATCTGTCGGCGAGTTCTATTATTCTGCGGTTCTCCTCGAGTTTCTCGTTTTCCTCGTCAAGCTTGATTCTCGTATTCGGAAACAGCGCGGTTTTCGCGCCGGATTTCTCGTAGAATTCCGTTCTGCATCCCATATGTCCGTGGTGTGAAACCTGCATTATATCGCATTTTAATTCATCCGAATATCTCGAAGTCATAACGTCGCTTATCATTCGTCCGCCGTCGCCGGGGAAACTTACGCGCGTTCCCTCGTATGTCATCATCAGAGCCGTCGACGTATCGTTAAAATTGCTCATAGAATTCGGGTATACGTCCTCGTGAGTCGCAAGCACGTAAAATTCAAGTTCGTTTATATAAAAATGCTGTCCCGAATGGAGTTTGTATTTTTTTATTTCGGGATGCTCTTTCAAAAGAGAAGCAAAATTAATTCTGACAGCTCTTTCTGATTCCTCCCATTCGCCCTCGTCCTTATGACCGGGCGCGACAAAGTTATAATAAATTCCGTCGATAACGCAGTCGGACATATTATATTTGAGAAAATCCATGAACTTGCATATATGATCCGTATGACCGTGGCTGAAAAACCAGCCCGCGATATGAATTTTTTCACGCGAACCGTTGAGCGAACGCAGGAAATCGTGAAGCCTGTCGTTGTCGTTTACAGAGTACATGTGCGCGGAATCAATTATGAAGAAGCTTCCGTCTGAGCATTTTACGATATAGCACATTCCGCAGTCGATAAGACTGTGATCTGTTTCAAACTGATAGAGAACGGTATTGGTAATCTTTTTGCCCGAAACGGGAGTTTTTGACGGCAAAAGCGTATAATTATCAATAATAATTCTGACTGTTTTATCACATTCGCAGAAGCTTGCAAAAACCTTTGTTTCACCCGAAACGTAAACGTAAAAATAATTATTCTCTCTTATCTGCTTATCGTAAAGTGAGAACCTAGCCGACGATAATTTTTCAATATAAGAATCGAATTCTTCCTTTGACGAAGAACGGTACGTTTTCATTATTACCCCGTCGCCGCAGTCGTAGTCCGGAATGTCCGCGCTCCTGAAAAACGCGGGAACTGTATTTATATTATCCATATTTTATGATTCCCTGTTGTTATTATTAAGGTCGACGCGGTATATATCCTGATTGTCTATGTCCGCGTTCGGAATTATGACCGGCGGAATTCCCGCGTTCGACGTAAGAGTAATAATATACGAACGTACAATCGGGAAAAGAGCCTTGAACGTCTCAACATGGAGTTTTTCTTTTTTTATCCCATCATTAAACGAGAATACGCCGACGAGAACAACTTTTATGTAAAAATTATCCCTGTTGTTTTTATCGAATATTTCAGCCGAGAATTCTCCCCGGCATATATCGTTTTTTGAATATCCGACATTATATGAATACTTATTGCCGATCTCGATTTTAGTATTCGGAACGAGTCTGTTCACAAACGATACGTCGTTTACTCTGAATGTTTTTAATGTAAAATCAGTCAAGATAATTTTCCTCCGCAAGAATTTTAACTATATCTCTGTCCGCAGGACAGAAATCATAATCTGCCAGTTCGCTTTTTGTTATGTATTTGATATCGACATGCTCTTTAAGCTCGGGCGTTCCCGATACTATTTTTGACAGCATGAAGTGAAGTTTTACCGTGATATCGGGGTATTCGTATTCGGTCGCGCAAATTTCTCTGCCGACGGAAATTTCGATTCCGAGTTCTTCCTCGCATTCGCGTTTTAAACACTCCTCAAGAGTCTCCCCCGGCTCCGATTTTCCGCCCGGGAACTCCCATTTGAGCGCGTTGCCCTTATTCGGCGGGCGCCGGCATATCATAACTCTGCCGTCTTTAATAAAAACGGCGGCTGTAACGTCTCTTATCATTTATATTTCCTCCGTACTATCATAAAAAATACAATTTACAAGCACCGCGTTCGACGGCGTGTCGGCTTTATTCATACCGGACGATATAATATTAATGCCTATAACGCTCACCGCCGAAACAAGAATCTGAATTATTATAAGATTCGCCCTTTTCATTCCCTGTCATCCGCCCTTTAAAAGTCTTTCCCTCTCTTTCCAATCGGGAAGAATACTCTGAACCAGCGCGTAAAACCGTGCTGAGTGGTTCATATGTACGGTATGACAAAGTTCGTGTACTACAACGTAATCGACAGCGCGTTTATCGTAAAGCATAAGACGGTACGAATAGCATATCCCGCCCTTTGAATTACAGCTTCCGAACCGCTTTTCGGCGGACGTTATTTTAACGTAAGAATATTTTAACCCTGTTTTCTCACTGTAATACCTCGTTCTCTCGCTTAAATATTCGTACGCCTCTTTTTTAAGTTTCTCAATTTCTTCTTCGGAAAAACTCGGCTTTTCACTCTCGCGCTTTTTAATCTTTTCCCGCGTGTTTTCTATCCACTTTTCATGCTTTTTGACTTCTCTTTTTATAACCTCGTCCGACAGAAACAGCGGAGCCTTTACACTCACGGACAAATCGTTTTCTATATGAATCGCAAGCGTTTTTCGCCGGCTTCTTATAACTTTGTACTTTTCCATATTCTGATTATACATTATTATTTACACAATTTCAACATTGATACTTTAATTATATCGTGCTATAATTACTTTATAATTTAAACTCTATTTTTACTCTTTGGTGAATTCAATGGATAAAGACTCAAAAAAGACGCTTCGTTCCGACTGTGACACATGTGAAAATCTCTGCTATGACGAGGAAATGCAGGAATATTACTGCGACGTCGACATGGACGAGGACGAAATGTTAAGATTTATGACGTATTTAAATTATAACTGTCCGTACTACCGCGCGGACGACGAGTACAGAATAGTCAGAAAACAGAATTAAAACAGAACAAAGGACATACAAAAAGTCCCGGAAATTCGGATTCCGAGACTTTTTAGTTTTTATAATTATTTTATTCTTCCGTATTCTCGTTCTCTTCCTCATCGTCGGGGTCGTCGAGAACCTCGGTCTGATTTGTAAAGAAATACGTTTTGTTGAGAGGCGTGCCGGTCTGTTTTTCGCATGCGGCGGCGAGAAGCTGTATAAGTCCAGCCTCGACTACTGTATTTATAGCCGCAAAGTCAATAAGAAGTTTAAGCGTTGCAGAGAAAAACGCGTCGTCCTTATCGTCAAAGAAAGAATCATCTATATCCGCAATTTTAACGCCCGTAAGGGACATATCCTGATTATACGCGGGCTTGTTTTTCTCAATGCATTTAAGCGCCGTTTCCTTCATATGCTCCGACTTTCCGCCCTTTAACGCGGAGGAAAGAGCCGACGTTCTCATCTGATACTTAACCTT
>DJEG01000023.1:0-9108 GCA_002431305.1 Ruminococcaceae bacterium UBA5904
TACTCTCCGCGTTCGTTTCTGCGGTTTGATTTTAAGATGTTGAGCGGGAATAATACATGCTCCGTAAAACACTAAAATACAGGTTCTTTTTGTTGTGTTTTTTTATAATTGATGAGATTATCTAACGATGTCGTGAGAAATGCTTGTGTTTGTTGTTGATCATGTGCTATAATATAACAAACCATTGTTGTGTTTTATATAGTGAAACGGAGGCTAATTGTGTCTGTTTGTTATAATAATCTTTGGAAGCTGCTTATTGACCGTGATATGAATAAAACCGAGTTGAAAGAAGCATCCGGAGTTAGTTTCAATGTTATGGCTCGTATGGGTAAAAATGAGCCGGTTTCTTTTGAAAGCATAGAAAAAATCTGTATAGCTTTACAATGTAATATTGGCGATATAATGGCGTTTTCCGAGGATAAGCCACCGGTAGAAACGAAGAAATTTTCTACGATAGAGCTTTTTGCCGGAGCCGGAGGACTTGCCCTTGGTATCGAAAAAGCGGGATTTCAAACTTTAGGATTGATAGAATTTGATAAAGATGCCGCCGATACCCTGAAATGCAATCGTCCGAATTGGCGAGTTATCAACGATGATATCGCAAATATTTCCTGTCTTGATTTGCAGGAATACTTCGGGCTGCAAAAAGGTGAGCTCGATTTGTTGTCCGGCGGTGCACCTTGCCAGAGCTTTTCTTATGCGGGAAAGAGATTAGGGCTCGAAGATGCTCGCGGTACATTGTTTTATCACTATGCAAAGTTTTTAGAGCAATTACAACCTAAAATGTTTTTGTTTGAAAATGTAAGAGGGCTTCTCACTCACGATAAAGGACGTACATACAAGACCATCACAAACATCTTTGAAAATACCGGGTATACTATTCAGAAAAAAGTGCTGAATGCTTGGGATTATGGTGTAGCACAGAAGCGTGAGCGTTTAATTACAATCGGAATTCGAAATGATTTAGCAGATCGAATTTCTTTTGAATTTCCCGCCCCTCATAAATATAAACCTGTTTTGCGTGATATTCTTCTTGATTGCCCTAAAAGTGAAGGTACACTATATTCAGATTACAAAAAGAAAATATTCGAGCTTGTTCCGCCGGGCGGATATTGGAGAGATATTCCCGAAGATATTGCCAAAGAATATATGAAAAGCTGTTGGTATATGGAGGGTGGCAGAACCGGCATTCTGAGAAGGCTGAGTCTTGATGAACCTTCTCTTACAGTACTGACTTCACCAAGCCAAAAGCAAACAGATCGCTGTCATCCTTTGGAGGCTAGACCTTTTACAATACGGGAAAACGCTCGTTGTCAGAGTTTTCCCGATGGTTGGCAGTTTTGCGGCAGTGTGGGATCCCAATATAAACAGGTTGGTAATGCTGTCCCGGTAAATTTAGCGTTTGACATTGGGAAAAAAATAAAAGAAGCATTGGAGGTGTTGCAATAATGTGGAATTTGAGCTTTATTTCAGAGCAGGAGTTTACAGAACACGTTAAGGCTACTATTGAAAAATACGGAGAAAAATTGGAGTCTTTTGATCTTAAAAGATTCAATAAAAATATCATTGACCCCATTAAGCTGATTTTCGATAAAACGGTTTATCATTCCTCTTGGGACGAGATCGTGAGCAACGAAATTTTCAGGCAGCGTGACAAATCCAATAATAACGACATCGGATATTTCCATCAGCGTATTTTTCAGTACATAGAAAATTGCCACGTTCCGCCGAACGGAGAAGAAGGCGGATGGGATGTGATTTACGAAAATGCAGACGGCATTTCTATTCCAGATGCAGGAAGCGTTCACAAAGTGTATGTTGAGATGAAAAACAAACATAATACGATGAACTCTGCTTCAGCAGGGAAGACATTCATTAAGATGCAAAACCAGCTACTCACCGACGATGATTGTGCTTGTTTCTTGGTAGAAGCTATCGCCCAACGATCACAGAATATAAAGTGGGAAACGACGGTTGACAAGCGTAAAGTCGGACACAAGCTGATTCGCAGAGTCAGTCTTGACCAGTTTTATGCTCTTGTAACCGGACAAGATGATGCATTTTATCAGATGTGTATGGTTCTTCCTTCGGTTATTGAAAAGGCGGTCAAAGATCTTGACGGCACGCTTGTTCCGCACGATACTGTTATCGATGAGTTGAAAGAATTGGCATTAAAACAGAACATTGAATCTGAGGACTTGGCTATAGCAATGGCAGCATATATGCTCGGATTCGGTAATTATAAGGGCTTTTGTACGCAAAATTAATGATGAGCCTATGTTCTAAAAAATGGAGTAGGTAATAATTGTTTCGGAGAATTTTAGCATGAAAGAACTTGATAAATTTACAAAATGGGCGTGCGAGATTCAGAGTCTTGCCCAGGCCGGACTCGAATATTCAACGAATATATACGATATTGAACGTTTCGAGAGACTTCGCGATATTTCCGCAGAAATGATAGCGGAGAAAGCCGACATTACAATAGAAAAAGCAAAGTCGCTTTTCTGTAGCGAAAAAGGATATCAGACCCCGAAAATCGACACGCGCGCCGCGGTGTTCGACGGCGATAAAATTCTGCTCGTAAAAGAGAGCGACGGCAGGTGGTCGCTCCCCGGCGGGTGGTGCGATTTTGATTTGTCGATTGCCGAAAACACGATAAAAGAGACGAGAGAAGAGGCGGGGCTTAATGTTACCGCCGACAGGCTCATAGCTGTTCATGACAGGAAAAAACATAACGAACCGCCCTACGTTTACGGCGTTATCAAAACGTTTACGATATGCACGGCGATTGACGGCGAGTTTAAAGAAAATTCCGAGACGACCCAAAGACGGTACTTTTCAAAATCCGAGCTTCCCGAAAATTTAAGCGAGGAAAAGGTAAACAAAGAGCAGATATTAATGTGCTTCGACGCTAAAGACGACGAAAACTGGGAGGTCAGATTCGATTGATAACGGATATCGAAAACGCAAAAGACGCGCTCGAGGGACATTCCATAGCTCTTTGTAAGGACGGAAAAATCATAACGAGCGATTTAAGGGGCGTTGCGCCCATGCTGTCGTTTCTTGATAATGAAACAGACCTCTCGGGGTTCTCCGCCGCCGACCTTATCGTAGGCAAAGCCGCCGCCATGCTGTTTGTAAAGGCGGGTATAAAAGAGGTCTACGCCCGCGTTATGTCTCAGTCCGGACGAGATTTTCTCATTCGTCACGGTATAGAATGTTCGTACGGCACCCTTTGCGAAAAAATAATCAACAGGGACAAAACGGATATCTGCCCCATGGAAAAAGCGGTCGCAGATACCGACGACGTTGACGAAGGAATCGAGAGAATAAAAAATAAGCTCTCATTTCTTCGTTCGATGAAAAAATTAGAGCGTTGAAAGTTTATTTTAAATACGCTTCGAGTCTGTATATCGGCTGACCGAGGTCTGTGAATCTTTTTTCGTACTCAGTCATAATGTTGTCCTCAAATGAGCTGTTGTGCAAGTCGAGCGTGACGTTTTTTAATGCAAAACCGTTCTGTGAAAATTCCTCTATCGAGTACTCGAAGAAATGCATGTTGTCGGTTTTTTGATGAATTTCCGCGCCGGGGGCGAGGAGAGGTTTGTATATTTCGAGAAAACGACGGTTTGTAAGCCGGTGCGAAGCGTATTTTTTCTTCGGAAACGGGCAGGAGAAATTAAGATAAATCCGCGCTATCGAATTCGGAGTAATGTATTTCGGCAGATATTCCGCTCTGCATTTTATGAATTTAACGTTCGTAACGCCCATAGACTTCGCCTTTTTGCACGCTAACATTATGACGTTCGCGTTAAGCTCGACGGCAAGGAAATTTGTATTGGGGTTTTGTTTTGCCTTTTCGCATATAAACTGTCCCTTGCCGCACCCGATTTCGAGTTCGACTCTGTTATCGCTGCCGAATAGCTTTTTGTAATCAAAGTATTCTTTTTTATCGACGGCGGTGTTGTAATTCCTATCGTCGGTGACGGGGCTTAACAGTATATCGGAACACTCGAGGAGCTTTTCCTCGAGATTTTTTTTACGTCTCATTCTCATTTTGTGTACCTCTTTTTTAATATCCAAAATATTTTACTATAAAACCGAGCGTAAATCAATATTGAAAATCGAATCGTAAGAATGTATAATCGTATTCGGTGATTATTATGTATGAAAATTTAAAAGAAGTAAAAAAGGATTCGGAGGAAATATTCGACGGCGTTATTCTGCATCTTTTTAAGGATACCGTAATTCTGCCGAACGGTCAGACCGCGACTCGCGAAGTCATAAGACACAACGGCGCGGCGGCGATAGTTCCGATTAACAAAAACGGCGAGGTGCTTATGGAAAAGCAGTTTCGATATCCGTTTGACTGCGTTATGACTGAGATACCCGCGGGCAAACTCGATAAGGGCGAGGATCCCGAGACGGGCGCAAGGCGCGAGCTTATTGAGGAGACCGGGCTCACGGGCGGAAAATTTGTATCAATCGGAACGCTCTATCCGTCGGTTGCGTATGTGGACGAAGTAATTCACATGTACATTGCGACGGGCTTTACGCAGGGCGAAAATCACCTGGACGAGGACGAATTTTTAGAGACCGAGTGGGTTCATATAGATAAGCTTTATAAGAGCGTTATGGCGGGTGAAATCCCCGATTCCAAAACCCAGACGGCGATATTAAAAACATATTGTCTGTATCATGAGGGTAAACTGGATTTATAATAATATTTAATTAAAAAAGAGAAACCGAGCCGATTTTGTGCCTTTACCGCGGGAAGACAATGTCTTCCTCTACATAATTTGTTTTTTTTTATAATTAATTTGTTAATTTGTACGGTAAATTATTGTTTTTTAAGAATTACAATGTAAGAATCACTGCGACGACTCTTAATGTGCCGGAGGGTTCGCGGTTTGCTATCGAGTGGAACTGTCCGTTTTTGCATATACAGCTGTCGCCGGCGTGAAGGATTTCTGTTTTGCCGTTGTCATCGTATGCTGCGGTACCCTCGATTATATAGAAAATTTCCTCCTCGTTTTCATGAATATGCTTGCCGATAGAACATCCGGGTTCGAGCGTAAGGGTTGCGAGAAGTCTCGCCTTTCCGTCGTATTCGCCGGAGGAAAGAAAATCCTTGACAACCACCTGGCCGTCGCCGCCGCGCATTGCCTTTCTGATGTTTTCGGTCATTTCGTTTGCTCGTTTAATCATTTTTTATTGCTCCTTAGTATTTAATAAGTATACATATATATGTTTTTGAATCGGACGATTCCTTTGAAACGGTGACGGTCGTTTTTGTAAGCGTATTTTCGAATGAATACTTAAAATTCTTTTCATCCGAAGCGGTGATGGTAAATCCGTTGTTTAAAAGAAGCTCTGTATATCCCGAAACGGCTTTATCCTCCGACAGTCCCGACTGTATAACGGAATTTAAATCATAATAAAACGCGTATGTATTTGTATTGTCTGCCGTCGAATCGGACGCAGTAAACGGAGATACGGCGCACATTGCTCCGAAGTCGGGGACGTTTCCTTTTATGCCCGAATATGCTTGAGCGGATGACGATGCTGTTGATTTTAACGCGACGGTTTTGACTTTTGTCGGCGAGCGGTCGAACCACAGTTTTAGCTCTGCGGAGGATTCGTTTGCCGATGATGTTATGTAAAACATCGTTACGTTGCCGTACGTTCCGCCTCTTATTACCGAAAAATCGGCGTTCGAGACGGAATATTCGACACTATAATCACCGTTAGCAATTCCGATAACGTACAATGCGCACGCCGAACCTTTCGATATCGTTATGCTGTCGGCCGCCGGAAGCAGAAGCCCGGAAAAATCATTGGAATCCGAATTCGAATGTACACGGCTGTAAAACGCGGGGAGCGTTATGGGATTTGACGTGTCGAGGGCTGAAAGCTCGCCTATCGGAATTGCGAAATTCATATTCTGCGCCGATAAATACGTCATTGAGCAGACGCCTATCACATTTCCGAATTCGTCGATAAGAGGGGATCCGGAATTTCCTGTCGTTATGGGCGCGGTCATCTGAATATATGAAATTCCGTCGTTTAATTCGTAAAAATTACGGTTCGACTGCGATATCATTCCGGACGTGAATGTCAGTTCGAGCCCAAGCGGACTGCCGAGCGTATAAACCGTATCACCCGTAGCGTAATTTGATGAAAAGACGGCGCATTTTTCGGGTTTATTGTCGACTGAAATAATGGCAAGATCCTTTAACTGAGAATAAGCGATAATGCGCAGTACGTTATAATCATTCATATTTCCGTCGGTTACGGTAATTTTATACGCGTCCTTTATGACGTGATAATTTGTCGCAATCCAGCCGTTTTTGTTAATATAAAAGCCTGTGCCGGTCGCCGCGGTTTTGCCGTCGGCGCCTATTGATTTTATCGTAAGGGTATATTCCTTTGCAAGTGAATAAATCTCGTTTGAAGTGAGCTTTTTATCTGAAACCGGGATTTTTGAAGTCGTGATTTCCGTTTCGCTCATTGTTTCGGGCTCTTTTATGTAATCGTTTATATTCTCGAGTTTTGCCGAAATTCTCAATATAATTCTCGCGTCGGCGGCGGTTACTCTCGAATCTGAATTAATATCGGAAACCGCGAGTTGGTCACGCGTAAGCGTTGAAAGTTTCGCACTGTAACGCAGAACAGCGCGCGCGTCGGACGCGGTTATTTTTCCGTTTAAATCGGCATCGCCCATGAGCGCGGAAAATGCGCCGAACGCAAGCGACAGCGTAAGAATCACGGAAATTAAAACGATAAAAATTTTTTTCATTTTATATCACCGTTTTTTATAAATCAAAATATCAAAGTCGAGTTCGGTTTTAAGTTCGTTCAAAGAATCGAGTTTCTGAGCGTCGGTTTTCGACGTTCGCCAGCCGTAAGGCGTCATTGTAAAAAGCGACTTTATATCTTCATTCGACGAAAGAAGTATATCATACGTAAGATTTTTTGAATCGATTAAACAGAAATCGCCCGTATCGCGTTCTGTTTCGCCGTTTAAATAAACCTCGTCGTACACTGCGCGTTTTAATGAATAAAGATGATATTTGCCCGGTACGACGGAAATGAGATAACCGCCCGGCTTTGTAATGCGTGAAAATTCGTCCGCATTAAACGGGGCGAACATGTGAACGCACAAATCCTGCGAGGAGGATAGAAGCGGAATGCGCACCATATTAGCGACGAAAAAGAACGCTTTGCTTTTTCTTTTTGCTGCAAGGCGCACCATTTCCTTTGAAATATCAAATCCCGAAACGAAACAGTCCGTATTTTCGGCAAGGCGTGACGTGTAGTACCCGTCGCCGCAGCATATGTCGGTGATAAATCCCGACGAAACGAGAGCTGACGATATTTCATTGACGGAATCGGACAGGCGGGCATAGTAGCCCTTGTTGAGAAAATCACGGCGGGTCTGAGCCATCAGTTTATTATCGCCCGTCTTTTCTCCGTTTTTTGAACCTGTCAGAAGATTTACGTACCCCTCTTTCGAAATGTCGAACGAATGTGAGTTTTCGCATTTAAAGGACTTCCCGTAAAGGGAGAGTGTACTCGAGCATACGGGGCAGATAAGATTATTCATCAGAACGTTCTGACCCTGTTTTTCTCTTTAAAACGCTTCTCGCTCTCGAACATATAGAAAAGTCCGCGGATTATGAAAAGCGCCTCGTATACAAAGAATGCGATAAACCAGTTAGTCGTGTCCATTTTAATCATGACGTTAACCGCAAAAAATGCGCCGGAGAATATAAGGGTGAAAATGAGAATCGCAATGCCCTTTCCGATATGTTTTAAATAAAACTGATGCACGCCGAACACGCCGAGAAATATCGAGAGAACTCCGGCGATATTTTTATTCCTTATCGGAGATTTAAACGGTACGCTTCCGGATTTCATATAAACCTCGGAAGAGGCGTTCGCAGGGGCGTCAATTTTGTTTTTTGCCATAAGAATCATTCCTTTTCTAGTTTGTCGACGGCGTCGGAAAGTATTTTCCCGATTCCGTCATGAAAAACGAGGTCTGCCTCGCCGTCGCGCGGGGTTGCCTCTTTATTTATAATAACCATGTATTTACCCGTAAAATATCTTACGAATCCGGCGGCAGGGTAGACCGCGAGGCTTGTGCCTCCGATTACCAGCATGTCGGCTTTTTCGATAGCGTCAAGCGCACGCGAAACCGTATTGTCGTCAAGCATTTCGCCGTAAAGAACCACGTCCGGCTTGATAAACCCGGAGCACTCGCAGACGGGGACGTTTGTTTTTGAATTCTTAACGCAGTCAAGCGTAAATTCGCGCGAACATTTTACGCAGTGAAGTTTAGCCGTTGTGCCGTGAAGCTCGCAGACGTCGGTACTGCCCGCTTTTTCATGAAGCGAGTCGATATTCTGCGTGACAACGGTTACTTTTTTGCCGAGTGTTTCGAGTTTTGCTATCGCCCTGTGCGCTGAGTTCGGCTCTGCCTTTTCGAGGAAGAAGTCCCTGAAAAAACGGTAGAAAAGCTCCGTATCTTCAAAAAAACAATCGTGCGAGAGAATTTCCTCGGGCGGTCTGCCGTATTTCGAGGCGGCCGAGTAGATTCCGTCACGGCTTCTGTAGTCCTTAAGCCCGCTCTCGGTCGAGACTCCGGCGCCGGTGAAGAAAACTATTCTTTCGCTGTCTCTCAGCATATTTACGAATTTTTCCAAGTCAGTCATAATTGAAAACCTCTTAAGGCTATTATATCAATTGTATTATTTATTTTCAATACGCGCGCAAAATTAGTTGAAATTAAATTTTAAATTTTTTGTAAATTTTCATTAGATATTTTGTAAAAACCACTTGACAACTTGACCGTGTACCCTTATAATGATATGCTGTATTATAATGGATAGCTTTGCGATTGACGAAACCGATTTTCGGTTGAATATCACCGTTTCGCACCCGCGTTTTATTATATAAATAACGTGTCGGAAACGGACGAAGCGAGTTCCTTTCATCGGATAAAAACAGAACGGAGTGAAGAATAATGGTCAATGTCAAACCCGTTAAAAGAGGCAGAAAAACCAGAATGAGTTTTGCGCACATCAACGAGGTCATGGATATGCC
>DJEG01000023.1:9252-10238 GCA_002431305.1 Ruminococcaceae bacterium UBA5904
ATGGACGAGAAGCCCAAGTACACCGTCAAGGAGTGCAAGGAGAGAGACGCAACGTATGCCGAGCGTATGTACGTTACCGCGCGTCTTTACAACAAGGAGACCGGAGAGGTTAAAGAGAACGAGGTCTATATGGGAGATTTCCCGATAATGACCGACAGCGGTACGTTCGTTATAAACGGCGCAGAGCGCGTTATCATCTCACAGCTTGTCCGTTCGCCCGGCGTGTACTACGGTATGACGAGAGATAAGACGGGTAAGAAAATGTTTTCAACCACCGTTATCCCCAACAGAGGCGCGTGGCTTGAATACGAGACTGACCAGAATGACGTCGCATATGTAAGAATAGATAAAACACGTAAAATCTGCATTACAACGTTCGTAAGAGCTCTCGGATGCTTCTTCGACGATAATTTCCTTAATACCAATGCTCAGCTTGACGAATTTTTCGGTTACGACGATTCTATCAAAGCTACGCTTGAAAAGGACACCACGCAGAATACCGCGGAGGCTCTTCTCGAGGTTTACAAAAAACTTCGTCCCGGCGAGCCCCCCACGCTTGACTCCGCAAAAACCTATCTTCAGAATCTGTTTTTTGACGAGCACAGATACGATATATCAAGAGTCGGCAGATATAAATACAATAAAAAATTAGGCGTTGCCGACAGACTTAAATTCCAGATACTTGCCGAACCCGTTACCGACCCCGCTACAGGCGAAATTCTTGCAGACAAGGGCGAGAAAATTTCAAAGCAGAAGGCTTTCGAAATCGAGCAGGCGGGCGTTGACACCGTATTCGTAGACGTTGACGGCAAGACCGTTAAAATTATCGGTACGTGCATGGTCGACATCCTCCCGTATCTTCCCGAGGGCATCACTGCCGACGAACTCGAGAATATCGGCATCAACGAAAAGGTAAGTTACAAGGTTCTCATGCCGATACTCGACGCATGCGGCGGCGACAAGGAAGCTCTTATGGAGGAGCTTGC
>DJEG01000023.1:10392-12233 GCA_002431305.1 Ruminococcaceae bacterium UBA5904
CTCGGAAACAGACGTATCCGTTCGGTCGGTGAGCTTCTTCAGAATCAGGTAAGAATAGGATTTACGAGAATGGAGAGAGTCGTTAAGGAAAGAATGTCCTTGCAGGCTCAGGATTCCGATAAGATTACGCCCCAGGCGCTTATCAATATAAGACCCGTTGTGGCGGCCATTAAAGAATTCTTCGGTTCTTCGCCCCTTTCGCAGTTCATGGATCAGAACAACCCTCTTGCAGAGCTTACTCACAAGAGACGTCTTTCAGCTCTCGGCCCCGGCGGTCTTTCAAGAGACAGAGCGGGATTCGAAGTTCGTGACGTTCACTATTCCCACTACGGAAGAATGTGCCCGATAGAGACTCCCGAAGGACCCAACATCGGACTTATTTCCTCGCTTGCTACATTTGCAAGAATTAATAAATACGGATTTATCGAGGCTCCTTTCCGCCGTGTTGACAAAGAAACCGGCAGAGTTCTCGAGGACGTTGTATATATGACCGCTGACGTTGAGGATGATTTCAGAGTTGCACAGGCGAACGAACCCCTTGACGAAAAAGGTCACTTCATGAACGATAAAGTTCTCGTCCGTTTCAGAGACGAGTTCAGAGAAATTCCTTCAAAAGAAGCAGACTTCATGGACGTTTCGCCCAAGATGGTCGTTTCCGTTGCAACCGCGATGATTCCGTTCCTTGAGAACGACGACGCGAACCGTGCACTTATGGGCTCGAACATGCAAAAGCAGGCAGTTCCGCTTCTGAAAACCGACGCTCCGATTGTCGGAACAGGTATGGAATACAAGGCTGCGGTTGACTCGGGCGTCTGCGTAATAGCAAAGAATCCCGGTACCGTTACAAAGGTCAGCGCAGACAATGTCGTAGTAAAAACCGAGGACGGAAAATACGACAGCTACGAGCTTATTAAATTCATGCGCTCGAACCAGGGTACATGCGTAAACCAGAGACCTGTCGTAAACGTAGGCGACGTACTTGAAAAAGGCGACGTTATCGCTGACGGTCCCGCAACGAGCAACGGCGAAATCGCACTGGGCAAGAACGCTCTTATAGGCTTCATGACATGGGAAGGCTACAACTACGAGGACGCGGTACTCCTTAACGAGAAACTCGTACGCGAAGACGTTTATACTTCAATTCATATAGAAGAGCACGAGGTCGAGGCGAGAGATACAAAGCTCGGCGCAGAGGAGATCACGAGAGATATTCCCAACGTCGGCGAGGACGCGCTGAAAGACCTTGACGAGAACGGTATTATCCGCGTAGGCGCGGAAGTTCGTTCCGGCGATATACTTGTAGGTAAAGTTACGCCTAAGGGCGAAACCGAGCTTACCGCCGAGGAGAGACTGCTGCGCGCAATCTTCGGCGAAAAGGCGAGAGAGGTCAGAGATACCTCCCTTAAAGTTCCTCACGGCGAATACGGCATTGTCGTAAACGTAGAGGTATTCACAAGACAGAACAGTGACGAGTTAAGCCCCGGCGTTAACAAAGTCGTCCGCTGTTATATAGCTCAGAAACGTAAGATTTCCGTCGGCGATAAGATGGCGGGACGTCACGGTAACAAGGGTGTTGTTTCAAGAATTCTTCCCCAGGAGGATATGCCCTTCCTTCCCGACGGCACACCGCTTGATATAGTTCTTAACCCCCTGGGCGTTCCTTCCCGAATGAACATAGGACAGGTTCTCGAGGTTACGCTCGGTATTGCGGCTAAGAAATTAGGCTGGAACATCATGACCCCCGTATTCGACGGCGCGCACGAGGCTGATATCGTCGAGTGCTTAAAGCAGGCGGGCATGGCGACCGACGGCAAGACCGTTCTTTACGACGGACGTACCGG
>DJEG01000023.1:12414-16588 GCA_002431305.1 Ruminococcaceae bacterium UBA5904
ATGGAAGTTTGGGCTCTCGAGGCTTACGGCGCGGCTTATACGCTTCAGGAAATTCTTACTATTAAATCGGACGATACGGTCGGACGCGTTAAGACTTACGAGGCTATCGTTAAGGGTCTTAATGTTCCCAAAGCGGGTATCCCCGAATCGTTCAAGGTTCTTATTAAAGAGCTTCAGTCCCTCGGTCTTGACGTTAACGTTCTTGACGAGAACGATGAGGTTATAGATTTAAGACAGGATTACGACGACGACGGAACGGGCTATATCGAGGATGAGTCCGCAACCGTTACAAACGACGCCGAGGGCGCAGAGGGCTTCGGCGTAGAGGATATTCCCGACGAGTTTGAATCGGAAGATCAGAACGACGACGATGAGATGTACGGCGGCGAGCTTCTCGATACGGAGGATGACGGAGACGATCTTGACTTCGGCAGCTTCGCAAGCTTCTCACCCGATGACGACGACGATAATTATTGATAATTGCTCATCATTTCGAGCGTTCACTCTGAAAAATTCTAAGGAAGAAGGAATCTGTTTATGCTTAATGAAAGCAATTACAATGAATTGAACTTCGAATCCATTAAAATCGGACTTGCTTCGCCCGACACGATCAGATCATGGTCGTGCGGCGTCGTAACGAAGCCCGAAACCATAAATTACAGAACTCTTAAACCCGAAACCGGCGGTCTTTTCTGTGAAAAGATTTTCGGACCCACAAAGGACTGGGAGTGCCACTGCGGCAGATATAAAAGAGTAAGATACAAGGGCAAGACGTGCGAACGCTGCGGTGTTAAAATCACAAAGGCTAAGGTTCGCCGTGAGAGAATGGGTCACATTGAGCTTGCATGCCCCGTATCTCATATATGGTATTTTAAAGGAATTCCCTCGAGAATGGGTCTTATGCTTGACCTTTCTCCGAGAGATCTCGAAAATGTTCTTTATTTCGCAAAATATATAGTAATAGAAGTACTTGAGGACGGTATTCCCCTTACAAAGGGTCAGGTTATTTCCGATAAGGAATACGACGATATCGTCGAAAAGTACGGCGAACAGTCTTTCCGCGCCGGTATGGGCGCAGAGGCTGTTAAAGAGCTTCTCTGCCAGATCGACGTTGACAAACTCTGCGAGGAATTGAGAACCGAATTCGAAGAGACCACAGGTCAGAAAAAGACGAGAATTCTTAAGAGACTCGAAGTTGTCGAGGCGTTCAGGCAGTCCGGCAACAGACCCGAGTGGATGATATTCGACGTTATTCCCGTAATTCCGCCCGATATCCGTCCCATGGTTCAGCTTGACGGCGGAAGATTTGCAACGAGCGACCTTAACGACCTTTACAGACGTGTTATCAACAGAAATAACCGTCTTGCAAAACTTCTCGAACTCGGTGCTCCCGAGATAATCGTCAGAAACGAAAAGAGAATGCTTCAGGAAGCCGTCGACGCTCTTATCGACAACGGCAGAAGAGGCAGACCCGTTACCGGAGCTAACAACCGTCCCCTCAAATCTCTTTCCGATATGCTTAAAGGTAAGCAGGGACGTTTCCGTCAGAACCTGCTCGGTAAGCGAGTCGACTACTCGGGACGTTCGGTTATCGTCGTAGGACCCGAACTTAAAATGTATCAGTGCGGTCTTCCCAAGGAGATGGCTCTCGAACTGTTTAAACCCTTCGTAATGAAGAGACTTGTCGAACAGGATATCGCAAAGAATATAAAGAGTGCGAGAAAGATGGTTGACAAAGCGGGTCCCGAAGTTTGGGACGCTCTCGAAATCGCAATCAAGGATCACCCCGTAATGCTCAACCGTGCTCCCACGCTTCACAGACTCGGTATTCAGGCGTTTGAGCCCGTACTCGTAGAGGGCAGAGCAATTAAGCTTCATCCTCTTGCATGTACTGCATTCAACGCGGACTTCGACGGCGACCAGATGGCTGTTCACGTTCCGCTTTCCGCAGAGGCGCAGGCTGAGGCGAGATTCTTAATGCTCGCTGCCAACAACCTGTTAAAGCCCTCGGACGGCAAACCCGTTACCGTTCCCTCGCAGGATATGGTTCTCGGTTCGTATTATCTTACTCTCGAAAAACCCGGCGCGGCAGGCGAGGGCAAAGTATTCAGAGACGTTGACGAGGCTGTTATGGCTTACGACGAGGGAGATCTTGACCTTCACGCAAGATGTAAGATTCGTATGACTAAGACCGACGAGGACGGAAATACGAGATCTAAAATTATCGAAACAACGCTCGGACGCGTTATATTTAATAATCCTATTCCTCAGGATCTCGGTTTTGTTGACAGAACCGACCCCGAAAAGGAATTTGACCTCGAGGTCGATTACCTTGTAGGAAAGAAACAGCTCGGTAAAATTATCGACAGAGCTATTAAGGTCAAGGGTATTCACAAATCCTCGATTATGCTTGATAAGATAAAGGCTCAGGGCTACAAATTCTCAACTCGAAGCGGTATCACGGTTTCTGTATTCGACGCCGTTATCCCCGAGAACAAGAAGAAATATCTTGAAGAAGCTCAGGAGACCGTCGACAGAGTCAACGAGATGTACAGAGCAGGTTTCGCAAGCGAGACCGACCGTACGAAACTCTCGATTGACGCATGGGAGAAGTGTACGAAGAAGGTTCAGGACGAGATTACGTCGGGACTTGACGCGTACAACCCGATATTCATGATGGTTGACTCGGGTGCTCGAGGCAGTAAGAACCAGCTGAGTCAGCTTGCCGGTATGCGCGGACTTATCGCGAATACGGCAGGTAAAACGATTGAAATTCCCATCAAGGCAAACTACAGAGAGGGCCTTACCGTTCTTGAATACTTCATCTCATCTCGAGGCGCGCGTAAAGGACTTGCCGATACCGCACTTCGTACCGCGGACTCAGGATACCTTACCAGACGTCTTGTCGACGTTTCGCAGGAGGTTATCATCAGAGAAGAGGACTGCGGATGCACCGAGGGGCTTACCGTTACGACCATTGCCGGCGGAGACGGTCAGGCTATCGAGCCTCTTGCGGAGAGACTTTCCGGACGATTCCTGCTTAACGACCTTTACGATTCGGATGGTAACCTCTTAATGGATAATCAGCACATGATTACCGACGAGGACGCTAAGCGTATTGCCGACGCGGGCGTTGAGTCCGTTGTTATCCGTTCGCTTCTCACATGCCGTTCAAAGAAGGGCGTTTGTATCAAGTGCTACGGTAAAAACCTTGCAACGGGTACTCCCGTTCAGATAGGCGAGGCGGTCGGAATTATAGCCGCTCAGTCAATCGGCGAACCCGGTACTCAGCTTACGATGAGAACGTTCCATACCGGAGGCGTTACGTCGTCAGCGGATATCACTCAGGGTCTTCCCAGAGTTGAAGAGCTGT
This sequence comes from Ruminococcaceae bacterium UBA5904, assembly GCA_002431305.1. Lineage (GTDB taxonomy): Bacteria > Bacillota > Clostridia > Oscillospirales > Acutalibacteraceae > CALACW01. Next base: position 15,788 of record DJEG01000023.1, read on the forward strand.
TCGAGGCAAGAAAACCCAAGACTCTTGCAATGCTCAGCGAGATTGACGGTATTGTTACAATCGAGGAAATCAAAAAGAATTCAAACGACGTCAAGGTCGTAGTCGTTACAAATCAGGATGATCAGAAGCGTTACCAGATTCCTTACGATTTTCGTATCTGCGTTCAGGATAATCAGGTTATAAAGAAGGGTGATCCCATTACCGAAGGTTCGAAGCATCCTCAGGATGTTCTCGAGATTCTCGGAGTTGACGCCGTTTATAATTACCTTATCAAAGAAGTTCAGCTCGTTTACCGCTTACAGGGCGTTGAAATCAATGATAAGCATATCGAGGTTATCGTCCGTCAGATGATGCGTAAGATTAAGGTTCTTGATTCCGGTTCAACAAAGCTTCTTGCAGGCTCCACAGTCGACAAGGGTGAGTTCTATGCCAGCGCGGATGAGGCTAAGAAACGCTGTGAGGAATCAGGTGAAGAATACGCTGAACCCGTCGGTGATCCTGTTCTTCTCGGTATTACGAAGGCCTCGCTTGCTACGGAGTCGTTCCTCTCCGCAGCTTCGTTCCAGGAGACGACGAGGGTTCTTACAGACGCCGCCATCAAGGGCAAGAGCGATCCGCTCCACGGTCTTAAAGAAAACGTTATTATCGGTAAACTTCTTCCCTCGGGTACCGGCATGAAGTGCTACAGCGATGTCGAAATCGAGGTTAAAGAGGAAATGCCCGATGAAATCACCGTTTATTAAAGGCATTTTTAACGAATTTATAAATTAATATTTGTAAAATGTGCATTTGTCAATGATG
>DJEG01000024.1:0-4102 GCA_002431305.1 Ruminococcaceae bacterium UBA5904
GGCGCCTGTCAAGTTTGAAGACGCAGTTAAACGCTGTCATACGCTGTTATGCTTGTAAAGTTTTAGGTGGTACAGAGTACTATTATTTGTGATATTTAGTTCCTGCATTAATCGAATATGCTCTGTATATTTGCTCCAAAAGCATAACCCGCGCCAATCTGTGCGGGAATGTCATTTCCGACATCGACATACGGATGTCGGCTCTTTTTTTAACGTTTTCGCTCAGTCCGAATGAGCCTCCGATAATGAATACAAGCGAGCTTTTGCCGTTCACTCCCGCGTCGGATATGAACTTTGCGAGCTTTTCGGACGAATACTGTTTGCCTTCAATACACATTGCAATAACAAGCGATGAGGACGGAATTTTTTTTAAAATCTGTTCTCCCTCTTTTTCGAGCGCGGAATTAATTTCGCCCTCGGCGGGGGAGTCGGGGAGAACGGTCTGCGGAATTTCGATTATCTCGCACTTGCAGTATGCTTTGAGCCTTTTTAAATATTCTTCGGACGCGTCGGAATAGAATTTATCTTTCAGTCTGCCGACGGCTATTATTTTTACGGACTGCATTACAGTTTAAACATCCTTTCGGAATTTGATACGGGCGCTACGTATAACTGATAATCCTCGTTTTCGAGAAGTCCCGCCGAGCCGAGCGCATTATTAGTCGTTTCGAAGGCAAGATCCGGGGCGTTATTTTCCCTGCTTAAATGCCCGAGGACTATTCTCTTTGTTCCGTTATGTACTAAATATTTTGCAAATTCTGCGCAGTCGTCGTTTGACAGATGACCTTTTTTTGATAAAATCCTCTGTTTTAAGTAATACGGATACGGACCTGTTTTCAGCATATTCAAATCATGATTTGATTCGAGTAAAACGAGGTCGCATCCGACGAGTGAGGATTTCATTTCATCCGTCACATAGCCCGTGTCCGTCGCGACGGCGAGTTTGTGACCGTACGGCATGTTTACGGTGTAACCGCAGCTCTGTGCGGAGTCGTGCGAGGTTTTAAACGGTTTTACGTACATTCCGTTTATCTCCACGCCTTTTTCGTCTATTACATCGGCTTTGAATTTTCCGTTGACGCATCCCATTTTTATAAGCGCGTTAAGCGTACCTTCGGACGCGTAAACGGGAACTGAAAATTTCGAAGCAAAAACGCGTAATGCGCTGATATGGTCAGTATGTTCGTGCGTTATAAAAATAGCCTTTATCGAATTAGGGTCAACGCCTGTTCTGCCCATTGCGAGACAGAGCTGTTTTGCATTTAATCCCGCGTCGATTAGTATTCCTCCGCCGGAATAGCCTATGTATGATGAATTACCGCTGCTTGATGAACACAGCGTACAGAATTGCGCCATTATTCTCTCTCCACTTAAAAAGGGCTGCCGCATTAAGCGACAGTCCCCCGTCTTTTCTGTAATTATCCCGCGTTGCCGACGATAGTTTCGCCTGCGTCGTCGGGGAAGTTAACCTTGCTGATATGAGCGCCTATACCGCGCAGTTTTTCAACAACGTTTTCATAACCTCTCTCGATGTGAATGATTTCTTCAATCTGAGTAGTGCCGTGAGCGCACATGCCCGCTATGAGCATTGCCGCGCCCGCTCTTAAATCGTCCGCCTTTATAGGTGCCGCCTGAAGTTTTTCAACGCCTGTTATAATAGCCGCCTTGCCCTCTATCTGAATAGACGCGCCCATTCTGATGAGCTGGTCGACGTATCTGAATCTGTTGTCCCAAACGCTGTCGGTAACGATGCTCGTACCGTTGCATATGGAGAGGAACGTAGTCATCTGGGGCTGCATATCGGTCGGAAAACCGGGATGGGGCGTAGCCGTGACTTTGCATGCGTCGTAACGTCGGTCACTTATGACTCTGACGGAATCCTCGTATTCCTCTACGGTAACTCCGCACTCTCTTAATTTTGTTGTAATAGATTCAAGATGCTTAGGAATAACATTTTTAATAAGAACGTTGCCCTTAGCCGCAGCGACGGCGACCATGTACGTACCCGCCTCTATCTGGTCGGGGATTATCGAATACGAACATCCGTGAAGTTTCTCGACGCCTCTTATTTTAATAACGTCGGTACCCGCGCCCGTTACCTGCGCGCCCATGAGGTTTAAGAAGTTCGCAAGATCGACGATATGAGGCTCCTTCGCCGCGTTTTCAAGTATCGTGAGTCCTCTAGCCTTAACCGAGGCAAGCATTAAGTTTATGGTAGCTCCGACGGAGACTTTGTCAAAGTAAATTGTCGAACCTGTCAGCGACTGAGCCTTAGCGTCAACCATGCCGTTATCGTTTGATATCTCGGCTCCGAGTCTGGCAAATCCTTTGAGATGAAAATCTATGGGTCTGACTCCGCCGAAATTGCATCCGCCGGGCATTGCAACCTTAGCGTGGTTGTATCTGCCGAGCAGAGCGCCGAGAAGGTAATATGACGATCTCGAATGCTTTGTCATCTCATAGGGTATAATATATGAATTAATATATCTGGTGTCGATTTCAAGGGTGTTTGAATTGATATATCTGACTGACGCGCCCATGTCTCTTAATATCTTAACCATGACCTGAACGTCGCGTATATCGGGTATATTTTCAACTCTGCAAATATCTTCGGCAAGAATGGTAGCCGGGAGTATGGCAACGGCGGCGTTTTTAGCTCCGCTGATTTCAAGCTCGCCCTGAAGTTCATATCCACCGTCAATTACGAATTTTTCCACAACGGCACTTCCTTAGCAATAATTAAAACGTCGGCGCGTAAAACGCCGAATGATGTGTCGAATACCTGCATACGGATATCCGAATACTATATATAGAATCATAACCTCAGGTATTATATCACCGATTGATATAAATTTAAAGGTTTTTTTCTGAATTTATACGAAAAAATTAAATATTTGTTGCATTGCACAAAAGATGTAAACGTTTAGTACGGTATTTAATAATCCCAATGGGAAGAATAATTCGTATAATGTGAATTAATGTCATAAAGCGTTGTATTCTTCATAAAAAGTATGGCTTTTGATTGAATCTTTATTCCGCTTTCTTCTAAGTAAAATGTTCAAAAAACGAGAAAACGCGGTGTGTAAACGACCGCGTTTTTATGTAAAATATGTTTTTTAATTTTAATATTTTAATTTTGTCTCGTCCCAGTTTTCGATAACTGGAAGAAATTTTTCGGCTTCGGCTTTTGCGCCGGGGAGCGAATGGTCTTTGTAATTTCCGCACTCCGCCGCGGAGACTCCGGGTATCTCGCCGTCAAAGTCCGCTATGAATTTAAACGCGTCCTTTGTAAGTTTAACCGCGTCGGCGGGGGAAACGTTTCTTACGAGGAAATAGAATCCCGTTCTGCATCCCATGGGGCCGAAATAAATTATCTCGTTTGAAAATTCCGAATTTCTTACGAACGTCGCGAATAAATGCTCAATCGTATGAATCGAGGCGTTGTCCATGACCGGCTCCGAATTCGGTTTTCTCGTCCTTATGTCGTATGTCGTTATGTCGCCGTCGATTCGCGAGGTGTACATGCCGCGCTCCAATTTCGTATGGTCGACTTCAAAACTTGCGATTCTTTTCATATTAATGCGCCCCTTATTCGCTGATTACGGTTCTTGAAGAATTCGAACTTCTTACAAAGCCTATCCACGATTTGCCCGCGTTGAGGCTTAAATCGTTTCCGTTTTCGTCGGTTATCTTGAGCTTGTCCGAAATTCCGCCCTTAGACCATTTAACGCTTATAACTTTGCCCTCCGAAGCGTAATATCCGTCTCCGGATGAAAGGTCGACGTCTACATGACCCTTTTCGTCGCCGAGGTCAACCATGTCCGCGTAGAGAACGAGAACGTTCTTAACAGCCATCTGTTTGCCGTTTTCGTCGGTCATCTCATTCGAATTCATCCAGTTATAATAAAGCAAATCGGATGAATTATATTCGAACGTATGTTTGTATTCGTCCGAGAATACCGCCTTAATGCTCGAACATGCGCTGCCGGATGCCGTCGCGCCCGTATCGACAAACGTGAGGGGATTTTTACAGGAATCGCCGAGCTTCGTATTCGAAATATGCTCCTCAATCGCTTTCGCAACGGCGGTTTTCGTCGTGTAT
>DJEG01000024.1:4132-15008 GCA_002431305.1 Ruminococcaceae bacterium UBA5904
AGTGTATGCGGTGTGTTCGACGGCTACGTTTCTCGACTTATCGCGTGAATAAAAATCAACAGCCATGCCGTCGACATCGTCAACGACTCCTTTTCTCAGAAGTTTATACGCAAGGTCGCTCGCGCCTATGTGGAAGAAAACGGCGTCGAGTCCGCCCGCAAGCTCTACGTACGCGTTTCTCGCGCTTCTGACGGGGCCGACCTTATCGGCGACTCTGTCCTTGTTCGCATAGAGCCACATCATTCTCGTGATACCGCCCTCGACCTCGGTCTCTACAACGATATCGGGCGAGCACAGACCCCACTGCGGACGCGCGGAGGGTGTGTTCTCAACCATTATCGCGACGGGTCTCTCGTCAAGGAGATGCTCGTCGTAACCGCTCTCGCCGGTAAGAGGATTCTTAGCCGTTAAAACGGGCGTTTCATCCTTCTGCTCGCTGTCCTGTTTGTTTATCTGAGAATCTGCGTTCGTTACGTCATTATCCTTTGACGAACATGACGCAAACGATAATATGCACATTGTAAGCGCGATAAATAACGATATAATTCTTAATGTATTCTTTTTCATAATTTAAAGAAACCTCGCTGTTTTTATGTGTTATTGCTTCCGCCCCAGAAAATGTAGCTGTCGATGAGAACCGCCCTTACGGGGGAGGCTTCGGCCGCTCCTATTTTAAGAGGCAGAGCGGAAAGAAAGTATCTGCCCGGCTTTACATTGTCGAGCTTTAAGCTTTCGAGAATTCCGATATTCTGAGTCAGAAACGCTCTGTGCGGAGCGACCTGATCTCCTTTTGTTCCGACCGACAACGCGTCGGTTCCTATGAGTTTAATTCCTCTTAACGCAAGCTCCGTCGCCGCGCTTTCGAGAAACCACGCTCTGCCCATGCTTTTGACGAGTATCCGTTCTTCGTTCGGAAAATTTTCCTCAACATATTCGCCCGTTATGGGACCCGGTTCGACTTCGATTACAACACACTCGCCGAAAAATCTGTCAAGGTCGACCTTGTCAATCGAATCGCCGTCCTCAACAAAGTGAAGCGGAGCGTCCGCATGCGTGCCGTTATGAAGCCCCATGCTGATTTTTGCAAGATTACACCCCGCGCCGTCCGCCATACGGCTGACAGCCTCGATGTGCGTTTCGGGGTCGCCCGGATAAACCGAGCAGCGCGCAATGTCTCTTGATATGTCGATAATGCTCATGGTATCACCGCCGGTCGTTTTATTTTTTTATTTAAGATTTATCTTCTTTTCGTTGAGAAGAACCGTAAGCAGGAACATGGGTACAGCCAGTAACATTCTGAAGTAAAGTCCGGTAAACTGACATGTGTAGTAGCCCTGTATATATTGCTTGTCCAGCTCCAAAAGGTCGGGATTTATCATGAAATGCATACTGCCCTCATACGGAATTACGAGCGAAATGTCGCACAGATGCTGTAATCCCGCCGCGATGCCCTGGCTGATTCCGACGAACGCGACAACGTAGAAAACTATGCCGAGCATGCCGAATCTGTCAAAGTGTCTTATATTGCCTATCGTCATGGAGAATAAAATGCACATAACGAAAATCAGCGTGTTGATAAGCCCCTTGATACATTCAAATACAAGTTTATAATAAAAAGCCTTTGACGTAAGTCCGAGCATTTCGAACGCGTTTTTAACCATTTCGAATATCCCGTACGCGTCGTCACCGCTTCCGTTTTCCGCCGCGTATGAGAGAACTCCGAATGCCGCGAGAATTACGAGAAGATAGCTTATCATAACCCATACGCTGCTTACAAACCATTTTGAGAATATGAGGGAGCTTGAGCGGACTGGCAGAGTCTGCGAGAGATATCCCTGTCTGCCGAACAAACTCTTATTTGCGCCGAAAACAATCGAGACGAACGTAACGACGACCGCCGCGAACGCGACGAGAACGACTACGCTCAAAGTAAGATATTTAAGTATCGTTCCGCTCTGGAAAAACGAAGTTATAATCATTGCAATCGCGGCTATTGCGGCGACAAGATAGATGGTTCCCATTCTTCTTGCGCCGGAGATAAAATCGTGTTTTATAAGTTTACCAAGCATCGCCGATTACCTCCCTGAATACTTCCTCTACGCTCTTTCCGCTCTTTTGAATATTCTCAATGCCCGTGTTTACGAGAACTCTGCCGCCGCCGAGCATCAGAACGTGGTCGAAGCAGTTTTCGAGATCGTTTACAAGGTGAGTTGATATTATCAGCGTGGATTTTTCCGCGTAGTTTTTCATTATAATGTCGAGAATCATTCTTCTCGCCGCGGGGTCGACGCCTCCTAAAGGCTCGTCGAGCAGATAAAGTTCCGCGGCTCTCGACATAACAAGCAGAAGCTGAACTTTTTCCTGCATGCCTTTTGACATCGTTTTGATTTTCTGATTGAGTCTTAAATTAAATCTCTGTGCGAAATCGAGAGCTTTTACCTTATCGAAATCGCTGAAAAAGTCGTCGAAATAATTTATCGCGTCAATCGTTCTGAAATATTCCTCAAGATACGTCGTGTCGGGCAGAAAAGCCGTCGTGGCTTTCGACTCGGGACCGGGCGCATAACCGTTTACTGCGACCTTGCCGTCGTAGTCGTGTATAACGCCCGCGAGAATTTTGAGAAGCGTTGTCTTACCGCATCCGTTGGGACCGAGCAGACCTACTATCTTGCCCGCCGGGATATCGAACGACAAATCGTTTAGTATAACGGCGTGCTTATTGTAGGACTTATTCAGATTCCTGACTTTTACGGCATATTGATTTTCCATATATGCATGCCTCCGAATTTATTATCTTTCTATGGAATCGAATACTTCTTTGTATTCGTTTTCAAGTTCAGTCACGTTCTGCGCGTTTTCGGTTACGGTAGTTTTGAGAAGAACGCTGTATTTTTCGTTGAGTTCCTTTAATTTATCCTTAACCTCGGGAGAAACCGTCTCGTCGTTTATCGTTTTTTCGGCTTTCGGGACGATGTCGTATTTAAGCTTCTTAATGTTTCTCGCCGTGTTGAACTGCGGATAGTTTTCGGACGAATGAACATTTTCGATTTCGCCCGTTATGAATTTCTCGGCAAGCGAGAGCACAACATCGTTATATGCGGCTGCGCTGTGTCCCTGATTCTTAAAGAACCATGTGTTATCGGGCAGAACGCATGTTGAAACGTCTATTTTGCCGTCGGAAGACTGTGCGCCGAGCGACGATGATGAAACGTTGATAACGGAGTCGGAATCCTCGTTTTTCGACTTAAAAATCGGCAGAAGCTGTTTGCCGTATCCGCTTACTATGCAGAATCTCACTCCATCCTTTGCGAGTTCTCTTATCTTATCGGGGAATGTGAGCGAGTAATTGTAAAAACGCGTTACTTTTTCTTTTAACACCGGGTCGGCGTTCTTTAAATGCTTGTCGGAAGCCTCCTGAAAATCGGAAACCGGGACGCACGCCCACATCATTGTACAGTTATAAAGCAGGTCGTTTTTCGCCGTGTCTATCGATTTGGTCAGCGTTACATCGACTACATCTTTTGGTATCATATTGACCATCGGAGCAATCTGCGAAGCCTTGTCGCCGGCGTATGAAAGAAACTTTGCCGGGTCGCCGAGGTCGAGGCTGTCGGTGAATATATCGCCCGCGCATTTCGTTCCGTCGAGGGCGGAGCACACGCAGACTATCGACGAAATATCCTTTTTGCCCGCATGCATGTCAAGATATCCTTTTAACACGGCGGCGCCGAGGCTTACGGCTATGATATTAACCTTTTCGCTCTGCGTTTTTTTCTTAACGGCTTCTATGAATTCGTTAAGTTTTTCGGCGGTCGGATAAACGTCGCCGAACGGGTTATAGGCAAAGAAAAAGAGATTTTCCTCGCCGATTTTCTCGCCGAGTCCCTCCATGGGAATCATTTTATATATGAATCTTTTTTCGTTGTCCGTGCACTCTTTTACGCTTTTTTCGTACGTTACCGTTCTCAGCGGATTTAAAGAACTTCCGTCGCTTTTGCATGAAAGAGGAAACGTTATCAAGCGTACGATGTTCGCGACTTTATCGGAAAATCCCGCGTCCTTTCTGAAAAGCATCATTTTCATAATCGAGCCTTTCAGGTCGTCAAGCGCAGATTTCATGTCAATGTCAAACGGCCACGCGCTTTTTATTTTATTCCCTTTGGAATCAATCATGTCAACCTTCGACTGACCTATTCCGGGAATAATGATTGTTGGGTTGAATTTATCCATTCGGTACCTCCCGTTAAGAGATTTTATGTTCATTTTTAATAATATTATCACAACGGAACAAGTATTTCAAGTAATAGCAATAATTTAATAAAATAATAACAATATATATTTGACATGCGTTATAAAAAATATTATAATACGAATTGAACGCCCCGCGCTCGATATGTTTCATTCGGGAGGAAAAACGTATGATAAAAAAAGTTACGGCTGTTTTATTATCCGTTATTACGGCATTTATGTGCATGCCTTTGTGCGTTTTCGCTCTTGACGACGTTTATCTCGTCACGGCTCAGGACGGACTGACGGCATACTCCGAACCCGATGTTAACAGCGAGCAGACCGCGGTTGTCAGACGCGGTGCGTGCGTGAGCGTCAGTGAAACAAAAAACGGATTCGGTCATATCGTTTACGATTCGATACCGTGCTGGATAGATTTGTCCTCGGGAATTAAAAAACTGACAGAGCCTGAACCCGTAACGGGATTAAAATCATTAAAAATAGCGTCGCTTCCCGATAAACTTACATATGTCGACTCGGAGGAGACGTTTGACGCTTCCGGGCTTTCAGTCAAAGCCGTTTTTGACGACGGGAGCGAAAAGGATGCCGACGGCTATGTTATGAGCGTTCCTCCGCTTACAAAACCCGGTAAAAAGACTGTCGTAATAACCTACGGCGGAATGAGCGCGTCGTTTGATATTACGGTAACGCGTATTCCCGTGTCTTCAATCGAAATATCGTCGCTTCCTACAAAGACCGAGTATCTTGAGGGCGAGACCGTTTCTCTCGGAGGACTTAAGGTTACGGCGAAGTATTCGGACGGCAGAGCCGACGCCGAGGTTACGGATTACGAGATTTCGGGAGTCGATACGTCCTCACCCGCAAAGCCCGGACGTTACACGGTTACGGTAAAGTATAAATATAACGATATTACTGCGTCGTTCCCGATCACAGTCGAGAGCAAGAGCCTTAAATCTCTTAAAATCAAATCGATGCCGTCAAACCTTTCGGCGTACCAGTACGGCAAACTTGATTTATCGAATATAACGCTTATTGCCGAGTATGACAACGGAAACATTATCGAAACTTCCGATTTTACCGCGGAGTACGATACGTCCGTTCCCGGCACGGCCGTTGCAAAGCTCTATTTCGACGGCAAATACGCGGCGTTTGATTTTACGGTTATTCCGAGCGAGGAACAGAGTATGGATATCGTTCCGCCCGAGGATTCGTATTCCTTTATCGGCGATGTCCCGGATTTTTCCGAGCTTAAAGTTTATATAACCTATAACTCGTCGGTTCGTTCGCAGACGGACGAATTCGATATTTCGTCGGATATCGACATAAACGAGCCCGGAGCTTACCGCGTTACGGTAAAGCACGGACAGTTTACCGCGGTGTTCGAACACAACGTTTACAAAAAATATCTCGGGGATATCAATTTTGACGGCAGGATAACCGGAACTGACGCGCGCGCAATTCTCCGCCACGCGGCGAAGATTGAGAATCTGACCCGTCCCGGCGAGGCTGTCGCCGATATAAATTCCGACGGCAGGGTTTCCCCCGCGGACGCGAGAACCGTGCTGAGAATTTCGGCAAAACTCGAAAAACATCCCGATGATATCAAAAAAACATAAATCCGCCCGGGAGTGAATTCCATGACGAAAAAACAAACGGCGCATGAGGCTGTTTCCCGCCTTAAGAACAGATATCCCGGCGCGGTATGCTCGCTCAACGCGGACAATCCGTTTGAACTGCTTATCAGCGTACGGCTGTCGGCGCAGTGCACGGACGCGAGGGTAAATCTCGTAACGCCCGAATTGTTTTCAAAATATAAAACACTCGAGGACTACGCCTCGGCGGACGTTAAGGATATTGAAAATATCATACGCTCATGCGGATTTTTCCGTCAGAAGGCGAGGGATATTATCGGCATGGCTCAGATGGTTTTAAGCGAGTTCGGCGGAGTAATTCCCGATTCGGTCGAGGAACTTACCCGTCTGCCCGGTGTCGGAAGAAAGACGGCAAACCTGATAGTCGGCGATGTTTATAAAATGCCCGGCGCCGTCGCAGCCGATACTCATTATATAAGAATATCCAACAGATTGGGGCTTGTCTCGACCCGCGACCCGTTTAAGGTTGAAAAAGAGACGAGACCTCTGCTTCCGCCTAAGGAGAGCAGCGACTTTTGTCACAGATGCGTGCTCTTCGGCAGGGAGATATGCTCTGCGAGAAATCCGAAGTGCGGTATATGCCCGCTCAGCGATATCTGTAAAGAATACAGAGAAAACAATAAAGTGAAATAAACGCTTTTACATACTAAAAATATTTATGTCTTGAAAGGATGAAAACGCATTGTCTTTATTAACTAAAATATTCGGCGACTATTCGCAGAAGGAATTAAAGAGAATAGTCCCGATTCAGAAAAAAGTTCTCGCGCTTGAGGAGGAGTATTCCGCTCTTACCGACGCCGAATTACAGGCTAAAACGCCCGAATTTAAAGAAAGACTCGCCAACGGCGAGACTCTTGACGATATCCTGCCCGAGGCTTTTGCCGCATGCCGTGAGGCTTCGTGGCGAGTTCTTAACATGAAGCACTTCCCCGTGCAGATACTCGGCGGTATTGTTCTTCACCAGGGCAGAATCGCAGAGATGAAAACCGGTGAAGGTAAAACGCTCGTCGCAACGCTTCCCGCCTACCTTAACGCTCTTGCAGGCAAGGGCGTTCATATCGTAACCGTAAACGATTATCTTGCCCGCCGAGATTCCGAGTGGATGGGCAAGGTTTTCCGTTTCATGGGACTTACCGTCGGACTTATTTCTCACGGTCAGGATAATAAATCAAAACAGGACGCGTATAACGCCGATATTACTTACGGAACAAACAACGAGATGGGCTTTGATTATCTTCGTGATAACATGGTTCCCTATAAAGAATACAGAGTTCAGAGAGGTCACTCGTTCGCAATCGTCGACGAGGTTGACTCGATTCTTATCGATGAGGCGCGTACACCCCTTATTATTTCGGGCAGAGGCGACAAGTCGAGCGAATTGTATAAACTTGCCGACGACTTTGTAAAGGGTCTTACTGTTAAGAAGATTACCGAGATGGATTCCAAAAAGGAAATCGACGACGTTGCAGGAGCCGACTGCGATTATATCGTTGACGAAAAGGCAAAGACCGCGACTCTTACAAAACGCGGTATTGCAAAGGCTGAGGCTCATTTTAACCTCGAAAACCTTATGGATGCGGACAACCTTACGCTTCAGCATCATATAAATCAGGCTCTTAAAGCGCGCGGAGTCATGCAGAGAGACGTCGATTACGTCGTTAAGGACGGACAGGTTCTTATCGTCGACGAATTTACCGGACGTATTATGCTCGGCAGGCGCTATAACGAGGGTCTTCATCAGGCTATCGAGGCAAAAGAGGGCGTTAACGTCCGTTCCGAGTCAAAGACGCTTGCCACTATTACATTCCAGAATTATTTCAGACTTTATGACAAACTTTCCGGTATGACCGGTACTGCTATGACCGAGAGCGACGAGTTCCAGGAGATTTACGGCCTCGATGTTATCGCCGTTCCGACGAATAAGCCGATGATAAGAAAGGATCTTCCCGACGTTCTTTATAAGACGGAAAAGGCAAAGTTCGCGGCGATTATAGACCTTATTAAAGAGCTCCACGAAAAAGGACAGCCGGTGCTTGTCGGTACCGTTAATATTGAAAAATCGGAACTTCTCTCCGCTATTCTTAAAAGGAGCGGAGTAAAACATAACGTTTTAAATGCTAAATATCATGAAAAAGAAGCCGAAATTATTGCTCAGGCGGGTAAACTCGGAGCCGTTACAATCGCTACGAACATGGCGGGACGAGGCACCGATATTATCTTAGGCGGTAATGCTGAATATATGGCTAAAGCCGAAATGCGTAAAATGGAGGGTATGACCGAGGAGCTTATCGCCGAGGCGACGGGCTTTGCGGAGACCGACAACGAGGATATTCTCAACGCCAGAAAGATTTTCTCCGAGCTTGAGGCGAAATATAAATCCGAATTAAAAGAGGAAGCCGACAAGGTACGCGAGCTCGGCGGTCTTTATATAATCGGTACAGCAAGACACGAGTCAAGACGTATCGATAACCAGTTAAGAGGACGTGCCGGACGTCAGGGCGACCCCGGTACAAGCCGTTTCTTCCTCTCTGCGGAGGACGACGTTATCCGTCTTTTTGCAGGTGACAGATTCTATAACATTCTCGACCGTTTCGGTGAGGCGGGCGATATGCCTATTGAAAATAAAGTATTTACAAGTCAGATTGAGAACGCGCAGAAAAAGGTTGAGGGCAACAACTTTGCAATACGTAAGAACGTTCTTCAGTACGACGACGTTATGAATAAGCAGAGAGAGCTTATTTACGCACAGAGAAACCAGGTTCTCGACGGAGTTGACCTTGACCAGACGATCAGAAAGATGATTAAGGATTCCATAACCGAGGCTGTCGATTTCTACTGTCCCAAGACGAATCATTCCAACGACTGGAACATCGCGGGACTTACGAGCAAATATGCTTGGCTCTTCGGCGACGAAAAACTTGAGAGCGAGGACGACCACGATAAGATTCTCGAGCAGATGCTCAGTATTGCTAATTCAAAGCTCGAAAAACAGACCGAACTTTACGGCGCGGACGTTATGAAGGAGCTTGAACATAAGGCTCTTATAGAAAACGTCGACATCCGCTGGATGAATCATATCGACGCTATGGAGCAGTTAAAACAGAGCATCGGTCTGAGAGCCTACGCGCAGAAAGACCCCGTCGTTGCGTTCAGAATGGAGAGCTACGACATGTTCGAGGAGATGACCGACGGTATCCGCGAGGGAACCGTTCAGTTCGTTCTTACCGCTATTGTACGTTCCGAGGAGGATGTTAAGCGCGAGCAGACTGTCAAGATTACTTCGACCAATCAGACGGACGGCAGTGAAAAAGCCCGTCCCGTTAAGAAAGGTCAGAAGGTCGGCAGAAATGACCCCTGCCCCTGCGGAAGTGGACTTAAATATAAAAAGTGCTGCGGCAGATACGAAAATTGATCATTATATAAAGAGGTATAATATATATGCAACACAATCAGACAGTTATCGTTCTCGACTTCGGCGGTCAGTATAAAGAGCTTATCGCCAGACGAGTCAGAGAATGCGGTGTTTATTCCGTTATAAAACCGGGAGACACTCCGCTGAAAAAATTGCTTGAACTCAATCCCATAGGCATTATAACGACGGGAGGACCTTTGAGTGTTTACGGCGAGGATTCGCCGAAATGCGAACCCGAGCTTTTTAAATCCGGAATCCCCGTTCTCGGAATCTGCTACGGCTTCCAGCTTATGAGCTATATGCTCGGCGGTGAGGTTTCGTCGTGCGATGTCAGCGAGTACGGCCCGACTAAGGCAAAACTTAAAATTTCTTCCGTCCTTTTCGAGGGAATGAAAGCGACGCAGAACGTTCTTATGAGCCATACCGATTTTGTTTCGAAAGTTCCCAAGGGATTCAAGGTTATCGCAAAAACGGATAACTGTCCGTGCGGTGCAATTGAAAACCCCGAGATGAAGCTGTACGGCGTGCAGTTTCACCCCGAGGTCGAGCATACCGAAAACGGAACAAGACTTATACATAATTTCCTTTATAATATATGCGGTGCCGTCGGCGACTACACGATGGACGATTATATCGAGCGTCAGGTTGCAGAGATAAGAGAGAGAGTCGGAAGCGACAGAGTTATCCTCGGTCTTTCGGGCGGAGTCGATTCCTCCGTCGCCGCCGCGCTTATTTCCAGAGCGATAGGCTCACAGCTTACGTGCATATTCGTCGACCACGGTATGATGAGAAAGAATGAAGCGGACGAAGTTGCCGCCGCGTTCAAGGATATGCCTCTCGATCTCCGTATGGTCGACGCGTCCGAATTATATCTTTCCAAGCTCAAGGGAATTAGGGTTCCCGAGAGAAAGAGAAAGATTATCGGTAAACTTTTCATTGATGTATTTACCGAGGAAGCAAAGAAAATCAACGGCGTAAAATTCCTTGCACAGGGTACGATTTATCCCGACGTTATCGAGTCGGGCAATAAAAAGGCCGCTACAATCAAGAGTCATCATAACGTAGGCGGACTGCCCAAAAAGCTCGGATTTGAACTTCTCGAACCTTTAAGGGGGCTCTTTAAGGACGAGGTAAGAGCCGTCGGCAGAAAACTCGGTCTTCCCGATTATCTTGTCGACCGCCAGCCGTTCCCCGGTCCCGGACTCGCCGTACGCGTTATCGGCGACCTTACGCGCGAAAAACTCGATATCCTGCGTGACGCCGACCTTATATTCAGACAGGAGCTTGAAGCTTCCGGCGAAAAGGCGAGCCAGTATTTCGCAGTCCTTACGGGCAACCGCTCTGTCGGAGTCATGGGCGACGGCAGAACGTACGATTATACGCTCGCGCTCAGAGCAATAATCACGAACGACTTCATGACCGGAACCTTCGCCCCGCTGTCATATGAACTGCTCTCCAAGGTCTCGAGAAGAATTACCAATGAGGTCAGGGGAGTCAACAGAGTAGTGTATGATATCACAGACAAACCTCCCGCGACGATAGAGTGGGAATAATGTTCCGCATA
>DJEG01000079.1:0-13954 GCA_002431305.1 Ruminococcaceae bacterium UBA5904
ATTTGGATTGTGTTTCGTGAGGTTATTATACCATAATAAAAATAGAAAATCCATAATTTAAATTAAAAAAGACGGCTCCGCAAAGGACGCCGTCTTTTTACGTATGAACTTATTTCTTTAACTCTTCGATTTTGATAGAGTCGTTAATAACGACATTGCCCGAATCGTCGGAATCGTCAAACTCCGCGAGTCTGGCGGCTACTCTTAAAATCATACGAGCGTCCGCGGCGGTAACCTTGCCGTCGTGGTTTACGTCTGCGATTTTAATGAGATCATCGGGGATAATTTCAAGTTTGGCCGCTACTCTGAGTACGTAGCGCGCGTCAAATGAAGTTATGTTTCCGTCACCGTTAACGTCGCCGAGAAGCATGAAATCGCTCTTTTTGAAATCATTCTTAACAGATGTGCAGTAAACTTTTTCGCCTGATTCGGTCATGAACGTTACGCCCGCCTTGATTGACGTATCGTCTCTGACGCCGAGTACATTAAATGTATAGGAAGCGAGAAGCATCTCGTTATCGGAATCGTAATCCTCTGCAT
Source organism: Ruminococcaceae bacterium UBA5904 (assembly GCA_002431305.1). Lineage (GTDB taxonomy): Bacteria > Bacillota > Clostridia > Oscillospirales > Acutalibacteraceae > CALACW01. Next base: position 541 of record DJEG01000079.1, read on the forward strand.
CGATATCTGCGGGGAACTTGTATGCACAGGTAACGACACCGTCAATATTTTCGGGTTTGCCCGCGGTGATGTCTCCGCTCTTTGCAATCTTAACCTTTACCGACTTAAAATCAAACATTGCCTGGTTGTAGTTTATCACAATGTTTGCAGTCGAGTCGGGCTGAGGATTGGTAAGATAAAGATTTACCGTTAAGGTGTTGTTTGCGTTGTTAAACAGAGCCTGAGTGCGTATGGATGCGTTTGATTCTCTTAACATTTCGGTATTCTTTTCAGGGATAGACGTGTCTACTCCGCTGGTGAAATCCTTCTCGAGTCCTGCGGAAATGCTGAGGATGAGATCCGCGTCCTCCTGTGTGATTTCGCCGTCGCCGTTAACGTCGGCATTCTTTAAGGGGAGGGAGCCCTCTTCAAATTCAAGCTCGCCCTTAGCTATACGCTCAGCAAGAAGCGAGTCATAAGCCGTTACCTTGCCGTCAAGGTCAACGTCGCCGAGAAGGTATGAACCGGGTTGAGAATCATAACCGTCGTAAATATCAAGCTTACCGCCCGTACCTACGTATCTGTTCATTTTAAGGAACTGCGGGAAAGATGCGTTGTCCCATACTGTGCGCTCGGTCTCTGATGTGAGAAGCCACATAAGGAACGCCATGGAATTGGAAGCGGAATTAAACGTGTTATGCTTCATATTCGCGATAAACCACGTGTTCTCGGGAAGCGCGCATACGGACGCGTCAATAAAGTGACCTATGCCCGCAACGGTGAAGCGGGGATCCTGCGTTTTGAAAGTATCAGAAAGGTGGTCGTGGTTATTGTCCGTTGCCTGCGTTACTTTCGCGGCTGCGGAAAGCTCGTTAAGATCAATGCACGAAGCACCGTAGGAAGCGTAAGCCGTGTCGACTCTGCCGTCGCTCTGTACGGAACAGGTCTCGCCGACGGGGAGAATCTGCATATCCCAAAGAGCGACTACGCTGACGTTAACGCCCGCATTTTTAGTATTTACAATAATATCTTTCGCGTTCTTCTGAATCTCTTTAAACGAGTCAAGTTTAGCTATGAGTTCCGAATTCGCTTTAGTCTTATCGCCGAACATGAATTCAATAGAATCATCGTATCTGTCGGCGGGAACAAGAGCCCAAAGTCCGGGAGCGTTCTTTAAAAGGTCGGCAAACTCGCCGTATGCGTATTTATCCGCAAGCTCCTGTACAAGCTCGGTGTAATCGAATGTGAAAGACTGAAGCTCCCATTCGCGGTTGAGAATGTAGCTTACAAGCCAGCCGATACTGAATGTAATCGGGTTATCCGAATAATCGTTTATGAATCTGACCATAGCGCTCGTTCTGACGTTAAGGTCTGATTTTGCATTGTTCATAAGATTGCCCGAATAGAGGTCGCCGAAAACTGAGGTGCCCGAAAATTCGGATGAAACAGTTACAAAATTCTTAATGTCAGCGGCGGCATCGGAAGAATACTCCGAAAAATATGCCGTGGTAATGAGAGAACCGTAGCCTTCTGAAAGGATGCTTACCTTATCTGCGCCGGATTCGCTCTTGACATTTTTAACGAATTCATTGAACTTTTCGGCGTTCTCAAGAGGGTCAAGTCTGAAATCGTAGAGGAAGAGATATGTGTTTGCCTCGCCGATTTTTTCACTGACTCCGGTTACAAGCTCGCTCGTGCGAAGTTCGAAAAGGTCTTCATAAGAATAATTATCTACAGAATCGGGATAATAACCCGCAGTGACGGAATCGTCGGCGGGAGTACCGTCCGAGTTGGGCGTAATAGCCTTGAACGAAGCGATAAAAGCCTCTTTCTTCGCGGTAAAGTCCTTAACGTAATTGTCGATAAGCTCCTTTATCGCGGCGGGATCGGTGTCTTTAAGATTCTTAAAATCTATAACCTTGGAAATCTCCTCATAAATGGGAGTTACCTTTGCGACAAGGTCGAGAACGTCCTGGGTTATGTTAATCGCGTCGAGTACGCTCATTGCCGCGCCGAGAATATCGAAACTGCCGTCCTCGCCGACGAACGATTTAATATTTTCGGGGGTGAAAATCGTGTAAATGTCGTCCGTGAAAGGCTTAGCGAAGTACGAGGGCATTTCGAGCTTCGTAAAGTCGAATACCACGCTGTCGTCGGATGAAGATACAAGAGGATTGTACTTCATGTCATTAACGACTATGACGGGCGTTACGCTCTCGCCGGATGCGAATACGACTGCAGATGAAGCAAAAATCATCAGACAGCTCAAAAGACAGCAAACGACGCGTTTCAAGGTTCTTTTCATAGCTGAAACCTCCAAATATAATATTACTCATACATTATATATCATAGATATATGTTTTTCAATATTTATTTTATATATATTTTATCGACAATTTTTGGACGAAAAAACCGCCGGACGACATGCGAACCGACGGGTTTTTCGAAATACATAAAAAGGATAATAAAAAATGACAACTGTTTTAATTAAATTTAAGCGGCGAAACGTCTTAATCCGCGGGTATTTCCGCCCTTTGCGGACGGACGCGTGCGCTGTGCTTTGTATTCGCGCTGCGCGCTCTTCTGCTCACTCGCAAAATCGGACTGCGCTCTTGCCTTTTCGGCGGCTTTTCTTCTTAAATATCTGCGAAGTCTAATCTTAATGCACTTTGCGAGAGCTTTTTCAAAAGCAATAACTTTTTCCTCATAAATAAATCCGATGATGAGCAAAACGGAAAGAACGATTTCAATAACGGTCTGAAAAGCAAATAAAGCTGACATAATAATAACCTCCGGCGCCGAATCGGCGAACATTTGTTTTGTTTTGTTGAGTACATGATACACCAAAAGTTTCGGTTTGTCAAGACAAATGTTCGCTTTGTTCCGGTTTTCAGACCTAAAAATTCCCCTTTGCTTGTAAAAACGTTAGAATTCCGCGTATTTTGTTCATTTCACGGGTGAACAAAATACTTCGGACAGGCGGAAAAAAATAAAAAATAAAAAAATGGTCCGAAATTGTTGACATTTATATAAAAAAATATTATATTAAAAACTATCATATTCTGTTGATCATAATTCTGTTGATTTTCGGGGTATGATACTGCCCGGAAATATAATTATCCGGGGTGTAAATGTCCGTAAATTAAAGTGGACAAAGAGAGGGGCTGCATAATTGGAAAACATCATTATCGATCTGAAAAACATATCTGTCGCTTTTGACGGCGAGCAGATACTGAAAAATCTCAATCTTTACATCAGAGACAAAGAATTCATTACGTTTCTCGGACCTTCCGGATGCGGAAAAACGACCACGCTCAGAATCATAGGCGGATTTCTGAAACCCGACAGCGGAGACGTTATCTTTGAGGGTAAAAAAATCAATGGTGTTCCCGCTCATAAGAGGCAGGTTAACACCATTTTTCAGCGTTACGCGCTGTTTACCCATCTTAACGTTTTTGAAAATATCGCTTTCGGTTTAAGGGTAAAGCATACTCCCGAGGCGCAGATCAAAAAGACCGTAGAGGAAATGCTCGCAATGGTCAACCTTAAGGGATTCGAAGAACGCAATATCAATTCGCTCTCGGGCGGTCAGCAGCAGAGGGTCGCAATAGCGCGCGCTCTCGCGGTAAAACCCAGGGTTCTGCTTCTTGACGAACCGTTGGGCGCGCTCGATCTTAAATTGAGAAAGGACATGCAGAACGAGCTGAAAAGCATCCAGCAGAGAATGGGTATTACGTTCATATACGTTACCCACGACCAGGAGGAGGCTCTGTCGATGTCCGATACCGTCGTTGTTATGAATAACGGCGAGATTCAGCAGATCGGTACTCCGATTGATATATACAATGAACCCAAAAACGCGTTCGTCGCCGACTTCATAGGCGAGAGCAACATTGTCGACGGAATTATGAAAGAGGATTTCGTGTGCGAATTCTCCGGTCAGACGTTTGAATGTCTTGACAAGGGCTTCGGCATAAACGAGGCTGTCGACGTTGTCGTAAGACCCGAGGACGTTGACGTCGTCGATTATAACGAGGGTATGCTTAAGGGCGTTGTAACTTCGGTTACGTTTAAGGGCGTTCATTTTGAAATAATAGTAGATATAGGCGGATTTAAATGGATGATCCAGTCGACTGACGAACAGAAGGTCGGCGACAAAATAGGATTATTCATAGAACCCGACGCGATTCATATAATGAAAAAATCGGAATACTCCGGACTCTACGGCGATTTCAGCAGTTTCTCGGACGAATTCGACGAATTGTCGGACGTAAACGCCGAAACGGAGGGAGACGAAAATGACTAAGGAACGTTCCTTTTCCGATAAAGCCAGCTCAAGGCTAGTAACCGCGCCGTACACCGTATGGATGGTTATTTTCGTTCTTGTCCCGATCGCGCTCGTCGTTTACTACGCTCTGACAGACGCGGACGGCAATTTTACGACGGCGAATATAGGCAGTATATTCAATTACTCCGGCACGTTTTTTATCTCAATAGAGCTTGCCGTTATTGCTACGGCGATATGTCTTGTTCTCGCGTTTCCGCTCGCGTACAGCATATCGAGAATGAAAGAGCATACGCAGCAGTTTCTTATAATGCTCGTAATGCTCCCGATGTGGATGAATTTCCTTATAAGAACGTATGCGTGGATGACGATACTTGAGGACAACGGACTTATTAATACTGCAATAGGCAAAATAGTTTCGTTGTTCGGCGGAGAATTTGAAGGATTTTCCATGATAAACACGAACGGCGCTATAGTTCTCGGTATGGTTTACAACTTTTTACCGTATATGGTTCTGCCGATTTACACCGTCATGACGAAAATCGACAAGAACATGATAGAGGCGGCGTATGACCTCGGCGCGGGAAGATTTCAGGTATTCAGACGCGTTATAATTCCGCAGAGCATACCCGGAATGATATCCGGCGTTACAATGGTATTCGTCCCCGCGGTCAGCACATTCGTTATATCGAAGCTTCTCGGCGGAGGCAAGACGTTCTTAATAGGCGATATAATAGAGAACTATTTTCTCGGCAACGCGGGCGAGGTCAATTACAACGTCGGCGCGTCGCTGTCGCTCGTTCTGATGATTCTCATTCTCATATCAATGGGTATAATGAATCACTTTGACAAGGACGCGGAGACGGGAGGCGGAATGATATGAAAACGCTTTCCAAAATATATAACATTCTTATATTCATATTCATGTACGCGCCCATTGCGGTCATGATAGTATTCTCATTTAACGGAATCAAATCGCGTTCGACATTCTCGGGATTTTCGTTAAGATGGTACGAGGAGCTGTTTCACGACGATCTGATACTCAATTCACTGTATCTGTCGCTTATAATCGCGCTGTTGTCAGCGGTTATTGCAACGCTTATAGGCACATTGGCGGCTGTCGGAATAAACTCCATGAGGGGCGTTAAGAAAAGAGCGTATCTCGCCGTTAACAATATCCCCGTTACGAACCCCGATATCGTCACCGGTATTTCGATGATGATTCTTTTCGTATTCGTACTCGGAATATTCAACGGTATGGAGATGGGCTTCGGCACGCTTCTGATAACTCATATCACGTTTAACATTCCGTACGTCGTACTTAACGTTCTGCCGAAAATAAACGGCATGGACAGAAATATTTACAACGCGGCTCTCGACCTCGGCTGTCCGCCTGTAAAGGCGTTTATGAAAGTCGTTGTTCCCGAGATAATGCCCGGAATAGTTACCGGTTTCATTATGGCGTTTACTCTGTCATTGGACGATTTCGTTATAAGTTATTTTAATTCCGGAAACAGTGCGCAGACGCTCCCCGTTACGATTTATTCAATGACGAAAAAGCCGTATTCACCGAAGATCAACGCACTGTCAACTCTTCTATTTGTATCGGTTCTGACGCTTCTCGTTATTGTTAACATGCGTAACAGGCGCGACGCGAAAAATGCGAAAGGGGGCAGAAAAGCGTGAAAAAAGTAATTTCGTTTTTTTGCCTCGTTCTGATTCTTACGGCGTGCGTTTCGTGTTCATTCTCCGCGTTTGCTGTTGGCGAGAGCATAAACGTATATAACTGGGGCGAGTATATCGACCAGGACGTCCTCGATATGTTTTACGACGAGACGGGTATTAAGGTAAACTACACGACGTACGATTCGAACGAGACTATGTACTCGAAAATAGTTTCGGGAGCGGCGAGTTACGACGTTGTTGTTCCGTCGGACTATATGATAAGCAAGATGGTGCAGGAGGGGCTTCTCGCCGAACTTGATTTTAACAACATTCCGAATTACAAATATATAGGAGACGAATACAAGGGACTCGAATACGACCCGGACGAAAAATACTCCGTGTCGTACACGTGGGGTACCGTCGTTATTATTTACAATACTAAATTCGTAGACGAAGAGGACGTTAAGGACGAGAGCATAAATCTCTTATGGAACAAAAAATACGCGGGCAAGATTCTTATGTTCGACAATCCGCGCGACGCGTTCGGTCTTGCGCTGAAAAAGGCGGGACATTCGCTCAATTCGCTTAATGAAAACGACTGGAGCGAGGCACAGAAGCTGTTAAAAGAACAGAAACCGCTCGTTCAGGCGTACGTTATGGATCAGATATTCGATAAAATGGCTTCCGAGGAAGCGTGGATTGCTCCGTACTATGCGGGTGACGCGTACACGATTCAGCAGGACAACCCCGACATCTCGTTTTATCTGCCCAGAGAGGGAAGCAACTTCTTCACCGATGCCATGTGCGTGCTGAAATCCTCGCAGAATAAGGAGAATGCGGAGAAGTTTATTAACTTCATGTGCAGGACGGATATCGCCCTTATGAACGCGGAAGAGATCGGCTACGGCACTCCGCAGACGGAGGCGTACAAGCTTCTTGACGAGGAAGTTGCTTCAAACGAACTGCTCTACCCGAGCAAGGAGAAGCTTCAGAAGCAGACGGAGGTATTTATAAATCTGCCGTCGAATATCAGCATGCTTCAGAGCGCACTATGGACATCGCTGAAAGTTGACGGCGAGGAAAATTCGACGCTCGGATACGATATCGCATTCTATTCGATAATAGGAATACTCGCGCTGATTCTCGGCGTTAACATTATTACAAAACAGCACCGAAAGAAACTTTACAGAACACGGGAGTGAAACGATGCTTAAACAGTATCTTGAAATCGGACAGATTGTCGGCACGCACGGAATCAAGGGTGAGGTTAGACTCAATCCGTGGTGCGACAGCCCCGAATTCGTAAAGAGATTCAAAACGTTATATTTCGATTCCGAGGGCATAAACGGCGTTAAAATCATTTCATGCCGTCCGCACGGAAACGTCGTTATATTAAAACTTGAAAACACCGATACGGTTGAATCGGCTTCCGCGCTGAGAAATAAAATTCTGTTTATGAACAGGGATGACTCCGGACTCGGGGACGGCGATTGGTTCGTTCAGGATTTGATAGGCTGTTCGGTCATTGATTCGGACGACGAGAGCAAGGTATACGGCACGCTTACCGACGTTACGGCGGGAGCGGGTGCAAACGACATTTGGAGTGTTACGGATTCAAATAACAGCGAGTATCTTCTGCCCGCGATAAAGGACGTAGTAAAGGATGTCGACGTTAAAAACGGCGTTATTAAGATAAGTCCGATGAGAGGAATTTTTGATGATGCGGATTGATATTCTTACGCTGTTTCCCGAAATGTGCGAGGCATATTATTCCGAAAGCGTTATAGGCAGAGCCAGGGATAAGGGGCTTATTGAGATAAATGCGGTGAATATCAGGGATTATACGCTCGATAAGCACAACAGGGTCGACGATTCCCCGTACGGGGGCGGAATGGGCATGCTCATGCAGGCGCAGCCGATATACGACTGTTTTAACGCGCTGTGCGAAGAACTCGGGAAAAGACCGCATTTGATATTCATGTCGCCCGAGGGAAAAACTTTGACCCAGCAGAGGGCGAAGGAACTGTCTCAGCTTGATAATATCGCTCTGCTGTGCGGACACTACGAGGGGGTCGACGAGAGAGTTCTCGAGGCGATAGTCGACGAAGAAATTTCGATAGGCGATTACGTTCTGACGGGCGGGGAGCTTCCCGCGCTTGTCCTGAGCGACTGTATCGCGCGTATGGTGGACGGAGTTCTGCCCAATGACGAGGCAAAGTCGAAGGAAAGTCACTATGACGGTCTTCTCGAATATCCGCAGTATACAAAACCTGCGGTCTGGAACGGCATGGCTGTGCCGGATGTCCTTTTATCGGGGCACCACGCGAACATAGAAAAATGGCGTGCGGAACAGTCTCTTAAAAGGACGGAGGAACGTCGTCCTGATATGTACGAAATGTATATGAAAAATAAAAAATAAGGCATAATGTGGAAATTTTTGTTGTCCGTCGAAGATGTTTTTTCGTCGGACAACAGTCTTTTTTGGATTGTTTCAATAAATCAGGGCGTGATTCTTTGTGATTTTGCACAAAGTTCATACAGTCGAAAAAAGTGTGTTTTAGTACAGTCTATGAATTATTGAAAAACGGCGGATATGAGGTTTTTTTTCATTGACGAGCGGAAGTTTTGTGATATAATAATTACTGTAGTTATTTATAAATTTATTGATTGGGAGTAGTCTCTATGTACGTTAAAGATGTCGTTGTTCAGAACCAGGTGGGACTTCACGCTCGTCCCGCTACGTTCTTTATTCAGAAAGCCAACGAGTTCAAGTCCTCTATATGGGTTGAGAAGGAAGAAAGACGCGCAAACGCGAAAAGTCTTCTCGGCGTTCTTTCTCTCGGTATAATGGGAGGAACGAAGATCAGAATAATTGCCGGCGGTAACGACGAGCAGGAGGCCGTAGAGGCTCTCGCTAAGCTTGTAGAGTCGGGATTTGCCGATTAAAAGACATTCAATTTAAAATAAACGACACAATAGGACGGGGACTGATATCAGTCCCCGTTTTTATCAGCAGGACGGGAGGCGGAAATTACGGATTCCAATATAAAAGACGACAGATTAAAACGTTTGAGAAGCAAGGCGATGAGACTGCCTCTGACTCCCGGCGTTTATATAATGAAGGATAAAAAAAAGAATATTATTTATATAGGCAAGGCGAAGGCGCTAAAAAACAGAGTCAGCCAGTATTTCGGTTCGCAGAATAATCATACGATAAAAGTCCGCCGTATGGTCGAAAATGTTGAGGATTTCGATTATATTCTCGTCGGAAGCGAATTTGAGGCTCTCGTCCTCGAGTGCAGTCTTATAAAACAGCATATGCCGAAATATAATATTCTTTTAAAGGATGATAAAGGATATCACTATATAAGAATCGGTCAGGGCGAGTGGAAAAGTCTGTCCGCAGTAAAACAGAAACTCGACGACGGCGCGAAGTATCTCGGTCCGTATACGAGCTCCGACTGCGTAAACCGCTCCGTCGAGGAGGCGTGCAAAATATTCAGACTGCCCGTGTGCTCGAAGGTATTTCCGAGAGATATAAAGTCGGGCAGACCGTGTCTTAATTATTATATAAAACAATGCTCCGCTCCGTGCGCGGGCAAAATCTCAAAGGAAGACCACAACTTAAACGTCGAAAACGCCGTTAAATTCGTAACAGGCGGAAGCGAAAAGATAGTAAGAGATTTAAAAAAACGTATGGAGCTTGCCGCCGAGGCTCTTGAATTCGAACGCGCGGCGGCGCTGAGAGATTCGATTAACGCGATTGAGAGAACGGCGAAAAAACAGAGCGTCGTAAGCGTAAAAACAGAAGAACAGGACGTTTTTGCGCTGAGCGAAACGCCGAATAGAATGTGTCTGATGGTTTTGCGCGTCGCGGACGGCAGACTTTACGACAGTGAGTATTTTATCTGCGAAGCCGTAGAAGACGCGGACGAGGCTATGCCCGGAATGATAACGGAGTATTATTCAATAAGAGACTCGGTTCCGAGGGTCGTCTCTGTTGACAGAGAACTTGCAGACTCCGAAATGATAGAGCGCTGGCTCAGCGAAAAAAGCGGACACGCCGTTAAAATACGCGTTCCCGAAAAGGGCGAAAACGCCCGTCTTATGGGGCTGTGCAGAACGAATGCCGCCGAAAAACTGGCGCAGTCCGTCGGCAGAGCAGGCAGAGATGTTGAGGCGCTGGACGAATTAAAAGAGCTTCTGGGACTTGATAAAATTCCCGAATATATAGAATCGTACGATATTTCTCATACGGACGGCGCGGACAACGTTGCCGGTATGATAGTATTCAAAAACGGAAAACCGCTCAAAAGCGCGTACAGAAAATTCTCGATAAAAGGATTTTCAGGACAGGACGACTATCGTTCAATGGCGGAGGTGCTGACAAGACGTATGAATGAGTACGTCAAGCATAAGGACGACGGCGAAAACGAGGGATTCGGCAGACTTCCCGACCTTATACTGCTGGACGGTTCGCACGGTCAGGTCAACGCAGTAAAGCCCGTGCTTGATTCGTTCGGCGTGTATGTTCCGCTGTTCGGTATGGTAAAGGATTCTAAGCACAGAACCCGCGCAATAGCGTGCAACGGCGGCGAAATCGCGATTGTTGACAAGCGTAAGGTGTTTACGCTGGTTTCCGATATACAGGAGGAGGTTCACAGGTTCTCCGTTTCATATCACAGAAACAAACAGTCGTCCTCTTTAAAAAAACTGTCGCTTACCGAAATAGACGGCGTGGGCGAGGCAAGAGCCAAAGCTTTGCTTGAAAAATTCAAAACGGTTAAGGCTGTAAAAAATGCGGGCGTAGAGGAGCTTCGTCAGGTTGATTCGATAACCGAAAAGACCGCAGAGAATATTTACAGATATTTTCACGGGGAGCATTCTTAATAATTGATATTTTTTTGCATAATAATTGATATATTTTTCGGTTTTTCTGTTGACAAATGCGGTCGATTAATGAGATAATAATACTAATAATGGATTATTGGTGAATATTTAATGAGAGTAATTACCGGTTCGGCAAGAGGCCGACGACTTATAACGCTTGAGGGCGAGGATATAAGACCTACGACGGATAAAGTCAAGGAGGCTGTTTTTTCGAGCATACAGTTCGAAATAGAGGGCAGAAGCATTCTTGATTTGTTTGCGGGCTCGGGCTCGCTCGGAATTGAGGCATTGAGCAGAGGCGCAAAGAAAGCCGTGTTCTGCGATTTGTCAAGACAGGCAGTCGGCGTTATAAATAAAAACCTCGAAAATACGCGTCTTGATTCGCTTGCGACGGTTATAAATACGGACGGAATTTCGTATTTAAGAACCACGCGTGAAAAATTCGATATAGTATTTATGGATCCTCCGTACAGAAAACAGCTTATTGACAAAGCAATGCAGTACGCTCACGAGGTTATTAACCCCGGCGGGGTAATCGTCTGCGAGTCGGCGTACGATGAAAATTTACCGGAAAAATGCGGTGACTTCACAGTCGTCAAAGAGGCAAAGTACGGAAAAACAAAGGTTACGTATTACAGAGCGGAGGCGAACGCATGAACCGTATCGCGGTATGTCCGGGAAGTTTTGACCCCGTAACGAACGGACATATAGATATAATAAAAAGAGCGTCTTCGATGTTCGACAAGGTCATTGTTCTCGTTATGTACAATGCCAGAAAAAACGGCGGGACGCTTCCCGTTGAGGAACGCGCGGAGCTCATAAGGCGGTGCGTGGACGGCATGCCGAATGTGGCAGTCGATTTTTACGGCGGACTGCTTGCCGACTATGTTAAGATGAACGGAGTCTGTGCCATTGTCAAGGGACTGCGCGCCGTTTCCGATTTCGAGGACGAATTTCAGCAGGCTCTGGCAAACAAGAAGCTGGCTCCCGACGTCGAGACGGTATTTGCCGTTACGAGCAGTGAGTATATGTATTTAAGTTCGAGCGTCGTACGCGAAATATGCCGTTACGGCGGTGATATTTCGGGATTCGTTCCCGACGTTATAAGGGACGATATTGTTAAAAAATATTCATCAGAAATGTGAGATATTTAAGTTTTTATAATATAAAGGAGTGCAAAAAACTATGAATTACGAGGATATTATTGAGAAAATCGAGGACATACTTGAAGAGGGTAAAGTTTCCGTTATGGGCGGAAAAATCAAGGTTGACGGCGACGCTATCAGAGAGTGTCTTGAGGAACTTACCTCCTCCGTTCCCACAGAGATTATACAGGCAAGAAAAATCGTCGCAGAGAGACGTGACATTATAACCAAGGCTCAGGAAGCCGCCGGAAAGATGATTCAGGACGCGCAGGCTCAGGCTAAGAAGCTCGTAGAGATGGATGCGATAACTCAGGGCGCGAGAGCCGAGAGCGACCGTATTATCGCTGAAGCCAACGAGAAAGCCGATGGTATCGTAGACGACGCGAACAAGAGAGCAAACGAGATTTCCGCATCTGCGCAGAAATGGTCGCACGACATGAGAGCGTCCGCAGGCGAATTTGTAAACAGTATCATGAGCGAGTGCGAGAGTTTTCTTGCAAACGATATCGAGCATTATCAGAAGAGTCTTGACAATATAAGACTCGCTCAGTCCAAGCTTGACAGAATTAATCATAAAAACAGCGAAAAATAATAATACATAAAATTAAACATTATTTTACGGCTCCCCGCATATCTATATCTATGAATCGATATGCGAGGTGTTGTTATGTTTATATTTTCCGTAAGGTCGTCAAAATTTAAGAAAATTGCCGTTGTCTTCGCGGCGGTTATCGCTGTTATTGTCCTTATCGCCGTTTTGAAGGGATGTTCGGCGGGCGGAACGGACCGCGAGCCGTCGACTCAATCGGAGAGGACGGATATGTCAGCCTTCGGCGAGGACGGCAGACTCAGATTTATTTCGTCGCTCGGCTGGGAGGTGAATAAATCTTCCGGCGAGATGTGCGAGGTTCTGATTCCGTCGGAGTTTGACGACGTTTATAACGAATATAATAAAATTCAGATTTCACAGGGAACCGATTTGACCGGCTACGCGGGCAGAAAAGTTCAGAAATGGACTTACGATATTACCAATTACGACGGATATGCGCCCGACAGCGGAGTTATCAAGCTGAATCTGCTGATACTTGACTCAAAGGTTATCGGCGGAGATGTCTGCTGTGTTGAACTGGGCGGGTTCATGCGGTCATTTTATAAAGCATAAGAGGGCAGAATCAAAAAATACGGTGCGTTTCGGGATTACGTGATTCCGCTCTTTTTTAGCGTAAGGAGTTTTTATGTCTTCGGAACGTTTGGATAAAATAATATCTTCATCGGGAAAGTACACGAGAAGCGAAAGTTCGAAACTCATTCGCTCGGGTGCAGTTCGGGTAAACGGCGAAGAGGTCAGAAATCCCGCGTTTAAAGCCGACGGAAATTCTGACGAAATAACGGTGAATTCACGTAAATTCATATATAAAAAATACGTTTATATAATGATGAACAAGCCGTC
>DJEG01000079.1:14049-35596 GCA_002431305.1 Ruminococcaceae bacterium UBA5904
GGGGAGTTAAAGCGCCCCGGGCTGTTTCCCGCGGGAAGGCTTGACAAGGACACGACGGGATTTGTTCTGATAACGGACGACGGAGATTTTGCGCACAGAATTCTGTCGCCGAAAAAACACGTTGAGAAAACATACCGCGTAACGCTCCGTGCGGATATAACCCGGGATGAAGCCGAAATGATAAGGGAAGGGCTTTTGCTCAACGGCGAAAAACTTCTTCCCGCAAAAATAAGAAAACTTGACGGAGAACACGTTTACGAGGTCGTTCTGAAAGAGGGACGGTATCATCAGATAAAAAGGATGTTTGCAAGATTTTCAAACGAGGTTACCGCGCTTGAACGTACGGCAATGGGAAACCTTGAACTTGACAGCTCGTTAAAACGCGGAGAGTACCGCGAAATGACGGCCGAGGAAATAATGAAAGCCGAAATGAAAACCAAATAACTATTCGTTAAAATACACAACACGCAATGTTACAAAAAACGACATTGAATGTTGTGTATTTTTACCCATAAAAAAGGACGATTTAATTAAAATATCAAATTAATTTAAAAAAAACGGCTTTTTTTTATCGGTTTTACTTGAAAAATTTTTAGAAATGTGTACAATGTAAAATGATACAGTAGTAAAATTGCATAAATCTATAAATCAATATTATTCCGGAGGTCAAAATCATGTCAAACAGACTTTTCCAGAGCGTTATTCATCAGATGAAAGACGCAGTAGACAGAACAATAGGCGTTATCGACGAGTCCGGCAGCATTATCGCATGCAGTGAATTGGGCAGAATCGGCGAGGCTCTCGGTCCGTCGGTCAGCGAAGCTGTATTTTCGACCGTAGGCAGCGTAAGCTCGGGCGATCTTCTTTTCAGAAGTTTCGGTTCCTCGGTTCATCCCGAGTATGCCGTATTTGTTGAGGGCACGGATGAACTTGCCGAAAAATATATCGGAATTCTCGCGGTTTCCATAGGAAACATAAAGCAGTATTACGATGAGAAGTACAATAAGGGCAACTTTATTAAAAACGTTATGCTCGACAATATTCTTCCCGGTGATATTCTTCTGAAAGCCCGCGAGCTTCATTTTAACAACGATACATGCAGGGCCGTCCTTCTCGTAAGAGTAAGCGACCCGGGTGATTCCGCCGTATTTGATACAATTCAGAATCTTTTCCCTGACAAGACGAAGGATTTCGTTATCAATATAAACGAAACTGATATCGCTCTCGTTAAGGAAGTTAACCCCAATATTGACGCAAGAGACCTCGAAAAGCTCGCGCGTTCAGTTGCTGACGCTTTGGGCAACGATTATTATACCCGTACGCTCGTCGGCATCGGCACGGCAGTAGTCGGCATCAAGGATCTTGCCCGCTCGTTTAAAGAGGCTCAGGTTGCTCTCGAGGTCGGCAAGGTATTCGATACCGAAAAAGCTATCGTAAGCTATGAAAATCTCGGTATCGCGAGACTTATTTATCAGCTTCCCACGACTCTGTGCGAGATGTTCTTAAAGGAAGTATTCAAGAGAGGTTCAATCGACAGTCTCGATCATGAAACGCTCTTCACCATTCAGAAATTCTTTGAAAACAATCTTAACGTATCCGAGACTTCGAGAAAACTTTTCGTTCACAGAAACACTCTCGTTTACAGACTTGAAAAAATCAGAAAACTTACCGGTCTCGATTTAAGAGAATTTGACGACGCTATCGTATTCAAAGTCGCTCTCATGGTTAAGAAATATCTTGACGCGAATCCCGTTAAGTATTGATTTCAATGAAAATTTAAGGATTAAACACTATGGTAGAATTCAGAAACGTAACAAAGGTTTACTCAAACGGGCATAAAGCGCTCGATAACGTAAGCCTGAGTATCGATAAGGGCGAATTCGTATTCGTCGTCGGCGCGTCCGGCGCGGGTAAGAGTACGTTCCTGAAACTCATAATGCGTGAGGAAGTGCCCACGAGCGGTTCTGTAAACATCAACGGCTACGAGCTTAACACGATGAAACGCAGGGATATCCCTTATTTCAGGCGCACAATGGGTATCGTTTTTCAGGATTTCCGTCTCATTCCGAACATGGAGGTCTATGATAACGTTGCGTTCGCTCTGCGCGTTACGGGCGCGAAGGAACGCGATATAAGAAAAAGAGTCTGCTACGCTTTGAGCATGGTCGGTCTTTCCTCAAAGATTCACTCCATGCCTCAGGAGCTTTCGGGCGGAGAACAGCAGAGAGTTGCGATCGCCAGAGCGCTTGTAAACAAAGCGGATTTGATAATCGCGGACGAGCCTACGGGTAACATCGACCCCGCTATGTCCGTCGAAATTATGGAGCTTTTAAATCACATAAACGCGGCTCACGGAACCACCATCGTAATGGTTACGCACGCGCACGACCTCGTAAAACAGTACGACCACAGAGTCGTTGTTTTAAGAGACGGCAAACTCGTTGTCGACAGCAAGGATAAGGACGCGGTTATTCCGTTCTTAAACGAGAACGAGCATGCCGCCGAGGCGGGATATTACGAACCGCCCAACGAGTTCGAGGACGTAGAGGCGTTTATCAGAAACTACGGCAAGAGCAGTATGCGCCCCGAGGCGGATTTCTACGCGAGCACGCAGGTTGAAATTGAGGAAGACATAACCGTATCGGCAGATGACGGCGCAGTCATAGACAGTACAAACGGCGAATCCTCTCCGTCGGAAAACACGGAGGTAAAGGAAGATGAGTAAGAAAAACAGAGTCGGCAGGGTGAGTTCAAAATATCTTACCCGCGAGGGATTCAGAAATATCAGAGTTCACAAGCTGATGAGTCTTGCTTCCGTTACCGTACTGCTCGCATGCCTTGTTATAATCGGAAGCGCATTTTTAATTTATGTCAATATTAACGCCGTTATCGCAAAAGTCGGCGAACAGAATGTCATAATGGTATTCTCCGACGACAGCACGGACGAGGCTTCTCTCAAAGCATTGGGAGAAAAAATCAAAGCCGTGCCAGCGGTTACGGACTGTCAATATATTTCGAATGTCGACGCGTTCAGCGGTATTCTAAACGAAATGGGCGAATCGGCTTCGGTTTTCGAGGGCGAGGACGGCAGTTTTCTGCCTAACGCATATAAGGTTACGATAGGCGATATGTCACAGTTTGACGCGACTGTTTCGGCTATCAGACAAATGGATAATGTTTTGAGCATAAGAGAGAACAGCGAGCTTGCCGGAAAACTCGTTACAATTAAAACGGCGATAGGCTATCTGTTCGGAAGCATGGTTATCGTTCTGTTCGTCGTTGCGCTGTTTATTATAGCGAATACGGTCAGAATTACGATGTTCTCAAGAAAGCTCGAAATAAGCATTATGAAAGCCGTCGGAGCTACAAACAGCTTTATCCGCTGGCCGTTCATTATCGAGGGTATGGTTTTAGGCGTTATCGCCGCGGTGCTTGCGTTCGGAGTTTTATCCGGATTCTATGCGCTTGCGGGCAATGTATTCGCAGAATTATTCAATCTCTTAAACGGACAGATCGTTCCTTACGGCAAATATATGTGGTACATCCTCGCGGCATACTTGTTTATCGGTATTTTTACCGGCGTGTTCGGAAGCAGTATTTCCCTCGGAAAGTATCTCAAGGAACACGGAAAGGTTGTTGAAAATGACTAAGAAGCATTTTTCATCCGTTCTGACGAGAGCGGGCGCCATGGTTATGACTGCCGTTATGACCGTTGCCGGAGCGTTTATATGGAACGTTTCCGATGCGTCGGCGGCATCGGTTCAGGATAAAAAGGATCAGATTGCGTCGTATGAGGAAAAGATAAAGGCGGCGGAGAGCAAGGTTTCGTCATTAAAAGGCGATATGAGCAAGACGAAGGATTATATTACCGAGCTCGACGCTCAGATTTCCGATTATGAAGCGCAGATACAGCTTTTGCAGTCGGATATAGACGCGTATCAGAAGGATATCGATACCTTGCAGGCGGATATCGACAAGAAAACGGCGCAGATAAATGAACTCAACAAAAAAATTGAGGATAACAAAAAAGAGATAGAGAACCTGAAGGCGGAGATTGAAAAGCAGAAAAACGAGCTTAAGTCGCAGGTCAGAAATATATATATGTCCGGCGAAACGTCGTCGCTCGAAGTTCTGTTATGCTCAAAAGACTTTTCCGATTTCCTCGTTAAACAGCAGTATGTAAGTTCGCTTGCGGACTATGAGCAGTCGCTTATCGACTCTATTAACGAAACGGTTAAGCAGATACACGAGCTTAACGAACAGATTGAAGATCAGACCGTGAAGATAGAGACGGCGAAAGCCGAGGTTGCAAAACAACAGTCCGAGGTTAAGGAAAAACAGGCTGTTGTCAAAGAACAGCAGTCCGAAGTTGATTCAAAGCAGGCTATTGTTGAAACAAAGCGAAGTGACGCAAAAGCGCAGTTAAACGCTCTTACCGCTTCAAAGGAGCAGTACCAGTCGAGCATAGAGCAGTATGAGAAAGACATTAAAGCTCTCGAGGCTCAGATACAGAAGGAACTTGCCAGCAGAGGTTCGACCGGTTCTGGTTCTCTTATCGGAGGCGGAAAACTCCAGTGGCCTCTTCATTATTCCGGATGCTATATAAGCTCGGGCATGGTAGCCAGAACCAACCCCGTTACAGGCAGAAGCGAAACACACGGCGGTATCGATATCTGCGTGTCGGGCGGTTCGTACGGAAAGGCAATTTCCGCGGCGGCTGCGGGAACGGTTATCACCGCGTCGTATCACTACAGCTACGGCAACTATGTCATGATTGACCACGGCAACGGTCTTGCAACGCTTTACGCACATTGCAGTTCTCTTGCCGTAGGCGCAGGACAGTCGGTATCGGCGGGACAGACGATAGCGTATGTCGGCGACACCGGATATGTCAGCGGACCTCATCTTCATTTTGAGGTCAGAGTTAACGGACAGAGAACAAATCCTTTGAATTATGTCTCAATGCCGTGATTTTAATTTTAAACATTACCGAGGGGTGAAAGTCTTATGAATAAAAAGATTTCCCTTGGCCTGACGGCTGCAATCGCTTTAACGGCGGTTGCAGTTTCTGTCATTGCCACGGTTTTTGTCACGCTCTTCTTTTATAACAGGGTTGTTTCGGATATTTCGGACAAATCCGCAATGTACGCGTCTCTTGCAAGAGTTGACGAGATTGTAAGAAAAAATTATTACTACGCGTCGGACGATAAAAAGCTGTCGCAGTCACTGGTCTCGGGATATATTAATGCGCTCGGCGTGGATAATAAATATATGAACGCCGAAGAATACGAACAGTATAAACGCGAAAAATCGTCCTCGGAGGTTAAAAGCGTTGAGTATGACAAAAAGGATTCGTATGCGTATATAAGAGTTGAACGTTTTTATGATTCGGCAGTCGATGAGTTTAAATCAGCGCTCGAAAAAGCGTCGTCCGATTCCGTGACGGGAATAATAATCGATTTGCGCGATGTTTCGGACGGTGACAGCGAGTCGGCGGTTAAAACGGCGGATATGATAGTTCCGCTGGGCGCCGACAAGGAAAAGGCGCTTGCCTATGCGTCTGACAAGGACGGGGAGACGGTTAAAATATGGTCGGCTGATTCCGCCGATATTTCGCTCGATATTGTTCTTCTTATTAACGAAAATACATCAGGAGCCGCCGAGCTTTTTACTGCGGTGCTGACTGGGTACGGCAAGGCTGTGACCGTGGGCGCAAAGACCGCGGGGAACGGGCTGTACAGCGAAATTTTTGAACTTGAGGACGGCGGTGCGTTAAAACTGAGCGTGGCGGAGCTGGTTCCGTACGGCGGTAAGGTGTTTAACGAGGTCGGCATTACGCCCGATACGGAATTCTCGGGTACGGACGAGGAGTTTATACAAAAGGGTATACAGACGTTAAAGGGCGAATGAAAACGTTTGATAAATGATGATAATAAAACGGACTGCGCGGATTGTAAAACATGAAGCGACGGTCCGTTTTGGCTTTAATGAGGGGGGATTGTTTTTTACAATTTTTGATATTTATATTATAATTACTTGCAATTCTTGCTAATTGTTGTTATACTTATACCATAACGGTAATTAATTGCATATATTGCAGTGTACCATTTGTCAAGTACAATTTTGAATTGTAGTGTTTAAATTCAAAAAAGGTTTAGTATAATAATATCGCTTTACCAAAACGGAGGATAGGACAACGCTGAGGAGCGATCCGAGCGCCGGTTCGGGTTTGCGGGAGAAAAAATTGAAGAAGTATTCAACGGTATGAAATTTACGTTCAACGGCAACGAATACACATTTATCCTCAAAGGCGATACTTCGCCTGACGGTAAGATTACCGCAAAGGATGCGAGGGCAATTTTAAGAATCGCGGCGAGACTTGACAGCCCTGACGATGTTACGAAAGAGGCGGCGGATGTTGATTCCGACGGAAAAGTAACAAGCAAAGAGGCAAAAAGCGTTTTAAGATTCACGGCGAAACTTCAGAATAAAATTTACGAATAAAAAACAAAACCGGGACTGGTACTCTGTACCACCTAAAACTTTACAAGCATTACGGCGTATGACAGCGTTTAACTGCGTCTTCAAACTTGACAGGCGCCAGCCTGCCTGCGTTTTCATCCTTGTTAAACACAGCCATACTTGCAATCAGATGTAAACTTTTAGGCGTTACAGAGTACTAGATGTAAAAATCGAGTCCCGGTTTTTGTATATCAGTAATATTTTTTAATAAAATTTCTTTGAGATTCGACGTTTAAAAGATTTCTTATTGACAATCTGTTTTTTCGGGTGTACTATATCAGTAAAGATCTTCGGGGCGGGGTGAGAATCCCCACCGGCAGTTACAGTCTGCGAACGCATTAAAACAAAATCGGACGGCGGATTTTCAGTTCGGAATCATTTTGTTTTTTTGCGCCGAGCGGGGTGAAATTCCCCCACCGACGGTATTGAACGATATTTGATTTCGTTCTGAGTCCGGATGAAAGAGGATTAGAGCTTTTCGGCGCTTCCTTTTTAATAATCGTACCCCGTTGATCCGGGGTATTTTTTATTTCGGGGAGACGGTAAAAATGAAAAAAGAAAACAACAAAAAATCAAACGTAAACATCCGCGCGCTTTGCGTAACGGGAATCATGAGCGCGCTGGGCGCGCTGTTAATGCTCGTGGAGTTTCCGCTGCCAATGCTGATTCCGGCGTTTATAAAAATGGACTTTTCGGAACTGCCGGCGCTGATTACGACATATGCGTTCGGTCCCGCATACGGCGTAGGTGTATGCTTTCTCAAAAACGTACTGCACCTGATATCGGGTTCGACAATGGGAATCGGCGAACTGTCAAATTTCGTTTTAGGTTCCGTGTTCGTGCTTATCGCGGGATTATTTTATAAGAAAAAGAAAACGAAAAAAAGCGCGGTATTAGGCGCGGCTGTCGGTTCGCTCGTAACGGCGATTGTGTGCGTATTTACGAATTATTTTATCGTATATCCGCTCTACTGCAAGGTTCTCGGTCTTACTATGGAGGCTATAATCGGCATGTACCGGGAGCTTCTGCCGTCGGTCGGCAGTCTGTTTACGGCTCTTCTTATATTCAACCTGCCTTTTACATTTGCAAAGGGAATGATAGACACGCTTCTGTGTGCGCTTATTTATAAGCCGGTTTCTCCGCTTTTGCACGGCAGAAAATAAGAATTCGACAAAATGTTCGTTTTGGGTATTGACAATACCAAGATACGAATGTATAATTTATTTGCAAAAATTGATACGACCCTTATAAAGAGTGGCAGAGGGAACGGCCCTGTGAAGCCCGGCAACCTGCGTATGCAAGGTGCCAAGTCCGACGGTTATACCGAGAGATAAGGTTTTAACTCACGGTACGTATGCGCCGTGAGTTTTTTACTTTTTAAAAAATAACGGTAAGGGTTGAAAGGAGTTTAAGAAAAAAATGGCAAAAAGACTTTTTACATCCGAGTCCGTTACTGAGGGACATCCGGATAAAATCTGCGACAGAATTTCTGACGCAATACTCGACGCTATGCTCGAGCAGGATCCGCAGTCGAGAGTCGCATGCGAGTCTACCGTAACGACCGGTATGGCTATGGTTATGGGTGAGATTACGACAAAAGCAGTTGTCGACATTCCCGCTATTGTAAGAAAGACGATATGCGATATCGGATTTGACAATATAGACGCGTGCTACGACGGAAATTCGTGCGCGGTATTTACGACGATAGACAAGCAGTCGCCCGACATCGATATGGGTGTCAGCAAGTCGCTTGAATTAAAAGGCGGCGAGGATGACGAATATAACTTAAACGGCGCGGGAGACCAGGGCATGATGTTCGGCTATGCGTGCGACGAAACGCCCGAACTTATGCCGATGCCCATCTCACTCGCTCACAAACTCGCAATGAAACTTGCCGAGGTCAGAAAGAACGGCGAGATTAAGTATTTAAGACCCGACGGAAAAACTCAGGTTACGGTTGAATATGACGGTGATAAGCCCGTCAGGGTCGATAGTGTCGTCATTTCGACGCAGCACGATCCCTCGGCGGAACTTTCGCAGATCAGAAAAGACATGATTGAGCATGTAGTAAAGCCCGTTATTCCCTCCGAACTTCTCGACGAGAATACGAAATATTTTGTAAACCCGACAGGCAGATTCGTAATAGGCGGGCCTGCGGGCGACAGCGGACTTACCGGACGTAAAATAATCGTTGATACATACGGCGGTTACGCGGCGCACGGCGGCGGAGCATTCTCGGGCAAAGACCCGACGAAGGTTGACCGTTCGGCTGCATACGCGGCTCGTTACGTTGCTAAAAATATCGTAGCGGCCGGACTTGCTAAAAAATGCGAAATAGAGCTTGCATACGCTATCGGCGTTGCAAAACCCGTTTCCGTAATGGTAAACACATACGGCACGGGTGCGGTTTCGGACGAAAAACTTGCCGACGCGGTAAACGAGGTATTCGATTTAAGACCCGCTGCCATTATAGATCATCTTGATTTAAGACGTCCTATATATAAACAGCTTGCAGCATACGGACACATGGGCAGAACGGATATCGACGTTCCGTGGGAGCATACGGACAAGGTAGAAGCGCTCAAAAATGCAGTAAAAGACTAAATAAAAAACAGGACTGCCGGATTATGAATTTCGAATCAGGCAGTCCTGCTTTTATTTGCATTTAATTATAAAATTCGTTCATCTTCTTAATTTCGAACGTATAAACTTTAAACCGTTTCTTCTGATAAGCATCGACGAAATCGGCGTTTATTTTTACGTCCTTTTCACGTGTGCGAAGCGTCAGGTCTACGTTATTATAGTGCAGTTCCTCTATAGTATCGACGGCCGCAAGTTCGATATACTGTTTTTTCGTCTCTTTATCCGTATGAATAAAGACGTTGAAAACGGGGACGGCGGTATCACCGACAAAGAGCTGTTCAAAACTTCCGCGGTCGGCGTTTTTTCTTTTTTTTGATTTTTTTATTTTATCTAAAAACGACATTTCAAGCCCTCTGTAATATACTATAAATTCGGATATATATAAATATATCCATATTTTTTTATTATGTCAACATAAATTGAGTAAAAACAACATTAAATCGCTATTTATTTTTTTATACGCATGTGGTATACTAATTTTGAATAGAAAATAAAGTGAGGTTTTTATAATGGAAATAACTAAGAATTCAACTATCGGCGACGTACTCGACGCAGACCGCACTCTTGCTCCCTACTTCTTCGAAATGGGTATGCATTGTCTCGGATGCCCCTCAGCAAGAGGCGAAACAATCGAGGAAGCATGCGCTGTTCACGGCGTTGACGTTGACGAGCTTATCGCAAAGCTTAACGCTCACGAAGCAAAGTAATGGAGTCTCTCACTCCGAGACTTAAAACGGTTGCCGGATTCGTACGAAAGGGGCATAAACTGATTGATGTCGGTACGGATCACGGCTATATACCGGCATATCTTATTACAAAGGGCGTTATTCCGTTTGCCGCTGCATGTGACATCGGCAGAATGCCCTTGCTTAATGCAAAAAAGACTGCTGAAAAATACGGCATTGAGGATAAAATGAAGCTTACGCTGTCCGACGGATTGAAAAAAATCGACCCCTCGGACGGCGATGATATTGTTATTGCGGGAATGGGCGGAGAACTTATCAGAGATATTCTGAAAGACTGCGAATGGATAAAGGACAAAAGAATCCGCCTGATTTTACAGCCCATGACTCATGCCGAGGATGTAAGGCGCTTTTTATACGAAAACGGATTTTACATTTTAGAGGAAAAAGGCGTAAAAGACGCGGGAAAATACTACTGCGTTATTGCCTCGGAATACGAACCCGGGCATAAAGCCGATGAATTCGACATAGTATTCGGTTTTTCGGACTCTTCGGAGGAATATAATCAGGTAAGATTAAAACAGAAAAATAAGCTCTGCGACAAAATGAACGGCGCTCGGATTTCAGGTGACAAGGAGAAATACGACTACTGCCGGTCGCTTTTGGACGAATATGAAAAAAGAGGGTGAAATAATGACGGTCGGTGATATTTACGAATACTTAAATTCCGTTGCTCAATTTAAAACACAGGAAAGTTGGGACAACAGCGGAATTATGACAGGTGATATTAACGACGAAGTTAAAAAAATACTGTTCGCGCTCGATTTTACGCCCGAGGTTGTAAAAGAAGCCGAAGAACTCGGCTGTACGCTGATAGTAAATCACCATCCTGCGTTATTTCATCCGGCAAAAAGTTTTGTTTCGGGAACAAACGGACTTTATGAAGCCGCGAGGGCGGGAATATCCGTAATTGCTTCGCATACATGCCTTGACATGGCGGACGGCGGTGTAAACGACGTTTTGTGTTCTGCGCTCGAACTTAAAAATATAATAAAACTTTATCCCGAATCGGACGACGCTCCGATAATGAGAGCCGGTACGACAGAAAGACGGAGCGTTGAGAACTTCGCCGAATTCGTATCAAAAAAACTAAAAGGCGCGGTCAGATTCACGGGAAAAAGAGACGTTGAAAAAATCGCGGTATGCTCGGGCAGCGGATGCTCATTTCTTAAATTCGCCGCAGAATCGGTCTGTGACACGTTCGTTACGGGCGACGCGTCGCACCATGATTTTCTGGACGCTCAGATGATGAATATAAACCTCATTGCTGCGGGGCACTTCGAGACCGAAAATATCGTAATGAGCATTTTGGCAGAAAAAACAGGGGATAAATTCAAAGACATCGAGACTTTCGTTTCGTCTCAGAAAAGCCCCGTCGGGACGGTGATTTTTAATGGCTCTTGACGGTATATTTTTAAATCTGCTGTGCTCGCAGTTAAAGGATAAATTAATATCGGGAAAGCTCGAAAAAGTTTATATGCCGACAAGGTACGAACTCGTTTTTTCGATAAGGACGAGAGCGGGCGGATATAAATTTCTGCTATCCGCTTCGGGCGCGTCGCCGAGGCTTCATCTGACCGCGCAGGCTCCAGAGAATCCGCCGAACCCGCCGATGCTGTGCATGCTGTTCAGAAAACAGCTCGCGGGCGGAACGCTCATTGATATAGAGCAGATCGGATTCGACAGAATCGTTAAACTCAAATTTGAGGCGACTAACGAGATAGGCGACAGGGTAAAACGCACTGTCGTAATAGAAATAATGGCGCAGTACAGCAACATTATTCTGCTCGACGAGAACGAAAGAATTATAGATTCGATAAAGAAAGTCGACGCGTCGAAATCATCCGTAAGGCAGATACTGCCGGGGCTCATGTACGAAATGCCCCCGTCGCAGGATAAATTCAGAATAACCGAATCAAATACGGATGAAATTATAAATAAAATATTATCATTTAAAGATAAAAAACTTTCGTCGGCAGTTCTCTCGGCGGTCGAGGGCGTTTCCCCGACTCTTGCAAAGGAAATAGCATACCGTTCGGGCGGAGATTTGAATATTAGCGAAGTAACGCAGAAAACGGTTGATAAATTAAAATTCGAACTCTCGGCGCTTAAAAGCATTGTAATAAACAAAAGCGCGTCACCGACCGCTGTCCTCACGGACGAGGGAAAATATACGGAATTTTCGTTTATCCCGCTGTCAATGTATTCCGACGGCTATGAATTTAAAAGTTTTTCAGATTTGAGCGAACTGCTCGATAATTTCTATTTTGAAAGAGAACGGTTTGCGAGAACGAAGTCAAAAGCCGACGATCTTTTTAAAACCGTTAACAATCTTATAGAACGTACGTCAAAAAAGATAAGCAATCAGAAAATCGAGCTTGAAGAATGCGCCGACAGGGACACGAAACGCATTTACGCCGAGCTTATCAACGCGAATTTGTACCGTTTGACAAAGGGCGGATATGAATATGAGGTCGAGAATTATTACGACGATAATAAACCGATAAAAATACCGGTTCGTCCCGATTTATCGCCGTCTGCGAACGCTCAGAGATATTTTAAGGAATACAGAAAATCGCAGATTGCGGAAAAAAAGCTTACGGAGTTTATCGCCTCGGGAGAGGAGGATCTCGAGTATCTTCTGACCGTCCGCGATGAACTGAACCGGGCGGACACCGAACGAGAGATAACGGAAATAAGACTCGAATTATCGGAGGGCGGATATATAAAACGCAAAGTCGGAACGAAAAACAAAAAGGCTTCGCCGATGCCACCGATGAGGATAGAGGCTCCCGACGGGTTTTATATCCTGGTCGGCAGAAATAACATTCAAAACGACAAGCTGTCGCTTAAAACTGCGGCAAAAACGGATATGTGGTTTCACATTCAAAAAGCTCCGGGTTCGCACGTTGTTCTCGTCTGCGACGGCAGAGAACCGACGGATAAAGCTATGGAATTTGCCGCCGGTGCCGCCGCGTACTATTCGTCGGGACGGGAAGCGGGCAGTGTTGTTATAGATTATACACCGGTTAAAAATTTAAAAAAGCCCAATGGCGCAAAGCCGGGGTTCGTGGTATACTACACTTATCAATCCACCGTTATAAAACCGCGTAACCCCCAGGGCTGAAAGGAAGAATTATAAATGGAACAGAAAAAAATAGTTACTATTCAGGACATTTCATGCTTCGGAAAATGCTCGCTTACCGTCGCGCTTCCGATTATTTCGGCTATGGGTATAGGATGCGCGATTATTCCTACCGCCGTTCTCTCTACTCATACGGGCGGATTTAAGGGGTATACGTTTAAAGACCTCACCGATGAAATTCAGAAGATTTCAGATCACTGGCAGAGAGAGGGACTTTCATTTGACGGAATCTACACCGGTTATCTCGGTTCAAAAGAGCAGATCAGACTCGTTTCGGATTTCTTTGACAGATACAGAACCGACAGCAATATAATTTTCGTCGACCCTGCAATGGCGGACAACGGCAAGCTCTATCCCGGTTTCGGCGACGATTTCCCCGCGGGCATGGCTTCGCTGTGCGCTAAGGCAGACTACATTGACCCCAATATGACAGAGGCAACCCTCATGCTGGGCGAAGAGTACCCGGGTGATAACTACGATATGGATTACGTCCGCTCGATTCTTAAAAAACTCTGTGCGCTCGGATGCAAAACGGCGATTCTTACCGGCGTTAAGCAGGGGGACAAACAGGGAGCGGTCGCTTACGACAGCGTAAACGACAAATACTATGAGTATTTCAGCGAGAATCTGCCCATGAGCTGTCACGGCACGGGCGACGTTTTCTCATCGGCTCTGATGGGCGCGCTCACGCTCGGCAAGGATATGAACGAGGCTCTCGCTATCGCGGTTGACTACACTGTCGACTGTATGAAACTGACTTACGGCGACGAATCGCACTGGTACGGCGTTAAATTCGAACAGGGTATAAAGAAACTTGTAAACAGACTGTAAGTTTTGATATGACCAACCCCCGCGGAGAGGGATGTGAAACGTCTTTTTTCGCGGGGCAATTGTGATTTGAGTCCGAACGGGGGATTTTTTCGGACTGTATCCCGGGATTTTATGTCTGATTTTTGAAAAAAAGTGTTGCATTTATAAAAGAAATATTATATAATATCTATCGAACATTTGTACTGTAAATTTTGGTTCCGAAAGGATGTTTTATATATGGCCGATAAGGAAAAGGCTTTGGAAACGGCTTTGCAGCAGATTGAGAAAAAATACGGCAAGGGCGCGATTATGCGTCTCGGCTCGACGGCGAGCCTTAATATAGAATCGATTTCGACCGGTTCGATTTCTCTTGACAATGCTACGGGTATAGGCGGTCTGCCAAAGGGCAGAATAGTAGAGATTTACGGTCCGGAATCATCCGGTAAAACAACACTCGCGCTCCATGTTGTTGCGCAGGCGCAGAAGGCCGGCGGAGAAGCCGCGTTCGTTGACGCGGAGCATGCTCTTGACCCCGTTTATGCTTCTCATCTCGGAGTTGACGTTGACTCTCTGCTCGTTTCACAGCCCGACAACGGCGAACAGGCTCTCGAAATTACCGAGGCTCTCGCGCGTTCCGGCGCGCTCGACGTTGTTGTTGTCGACTCCGTCGCCGCTCTTGTTCCCAAAGCCGAAATCGAGGGCGATATGGGCGACAGCCACGTAGGTCTGCATGCAAGACTCATGTCGCAGGCGTTGAGAAAGCTTACCGGCGCGATTGCAAAATCAAATACAATCGTTATATTCATAAATCAGCTTCGTGAAAAGGTCGGCGTTATGTACGGAAGTCCGGAGGTTACGACAGGCGGACGCGCGCTTAAATTTTACTCTACAATGCGTATGGACGTAAGAAGAGTCGAACAGCTCAAAGGTCCCGGAAACGAATTTATCGGTTCCAGAACAAGAGTAAAAATCGTTAAAAACAAGGTCGCGCCTCCGTTTAAAGAGGCTGAATTCGATATCATGTACGGTGCAGGAATATCAAAAGTCGGCGAAACCGTAGATATCGGCGTTAAGCTCGACGTTCTCAAAAAGAGCGGAGCATGGTTCTACTACGGCGATATGAGACTCGGACAGGGCAGAGAAAACGTAAAAACATATTTACAGCAGAATCCCGAACTTATGGCTGAAATAGAAGAAAAAATTCGAGTTAAGATGAAAGAGAACGCGAACTCAAAAACCGGTTCGGACGCTAAAAAAGAAGCTCCCGTTTCGGCTAAGCCCGTTATGAAGGCCCCCGCAACGCAGGCTCAGGCTAAGGCGAGACTTGATATTACGGTTGACGACTGATGAAATTAAGGTCTGTTTCAGCAAAAGGCGGTAAACTTAATATATATGCCGACGATGTTTTTATAATGAACGTAAGTTCCTCTGTCTGGTATTCGAGCGGATATTCGGACGGCGACGAGATTGACGATGACGGAATCGAAGAATTCAAAAGAATGGTCGGCGGTCGGCTTGCCTATGCGGGCGCTGTCAGAATTCTTACGCTGAGGGCTCATTCCGAAAAGGAATTGAGAGAAAAGCTTTTAAAAAAATATCCGCCGGAATGCTGTGACTACGCGGTCGAAAGATGCAGGGAACTGGGTTTTGTCGACGATGAGGATTTCGCGGTAAGGTACGCTTTAGAGCTTTATGAAAAGAAACATTTCGGTGCTGACAGAATCCGAAAAGAACTCATGATAAAAGGCGTGGACAGAGAACTTATCGACGAGGCGGTCGGCGGACTTGACATTGACGAAATTTCATGTATTATTGATATAATTAAAAAAAAATATAAGGATTGTCTTTCGGATGAAAAGGGATTAAGACGTGTTTATTCGGCCTGTCAGAGGCTCGGATATTCGTATTCTCAAATACGAAAGGCAATAGAGCAGATGAACGGAGAGAATTCAGATGAGTATTAAGGTCGGACTTATATCGCTCGGATGTCCGAAAAACCAGGTTGATTCGGAAATGATGCTTGCAAAGCTTAACGCGGCGGGATATGAAATCGTTGACGACGCATATTCGGCGGACATTGTCGTAATCAACACGTGCGGTTTTATCGAGGACGCTAAAAAAGAGGCTATTGAGAACATTCTCGAAATGGCGGATCTTAAAAAGGACGGCGTTATCAAAAAAATTCTCGTATGCGGATGTTTGGCGCAGAGATATAAGGACGAGGTTATAAAGGAAATGCCTGAAATCGACGGAATTATGGGCATAGGTAACAACGGAGACATTGTCGAAATGTGCGATCGCGTTATGAAAGACGAGGCGGTCGAGGAGTTTGCCGACAAAGAGACCATGCCGATAGAGGGCGAGAGAATTCTCTCAACTCCCGCGCACTGGGCATATCTTAAAATCGCGGACGGATGCTCAAACTGCTGTACATACTGCGCTATCCCGATGATAAGAGGCAGATTCAGAAGCCGTACAGAGGAAAGTATAGTTAAAGAAGCCGAGAAACTGGCTTCCGACGGCGTTAAGGAACTTATTCTTATAGCGCAGGATGTTACGAGATACGGCGAGGATTTATATCACGAATTAAGACTTCCTTCGCTTCTGAAAAAACTCTGCAAAATTGACGGAATCGAGTGGATAAGGCTTCTGTACTGCTATCCCGACAGAATAACGGACGAATTGCTCGACGTTATGGCAAGCGAGGATAAGATTCTTAACTATATTGATTTACCGTTACAGCACGCGGACGGCAAGGTATTAAAAAGAATGAACAGAACGGGAGATAAGGAATCCCTTCTTGCTCTTATCGAAAAAATCAGAGACAAACTCCCGAACGCTATAATCCGTACGACGTTTATAACGGGATTCCCCGGAGAGGGAGAATCGGAGTTTAACACCCTGTCCGAATTCGTGGACGAGGCGCAGTTTGACAGACTCGGATGTTTTGCATATTCACCAGAGGAGAACACTCCGGCCGCTGAGTTCGAGGATCAGGTTGACGACAAAGTTAAGCAGAGACGCGGAGAAATTATAATGGAACAGCAGTACGATATCTTTTCGTACAAGCAGAAACAGCTTATCGACACGGTTCAGAGATGCGTTGTCGACGGTTATGACGCGTACACCGACAGCTATTTCGGCAGAACGTGGATGGACGCGCCCGAAATCGATTCCGCAGTGTTCTTTACGTGCCGAAAGGAACTTGACGAGGGCGACATGGTCGACGTAAGAATATTTGATACTAAGGACTACGACCTCATGGGTGAGGTCGTTGAATAAGAAGCGGTCTTATTTTGAGGGTCGGAGTATAAGGAGAGCGAATGAATACACCTAATAAGCTCACGGTTATGAGAATGCTGATTACCCCCGTGTTTTTGGCGTTTTACCTAATAAAAGATATTCCGCACAGTGCGTTGTGGGCATTGATTGTTTTTCTGATTGCGTCGGTAACGGACGCTGTCGACGGACGGCTTGCGAGAAAGTATAATCAAGTCACGGTCTTCGGCAAATTAGCTGACCCCGTTGCCGATAAAATGCTGACGACTGCCGCGCTTCTCGCGTTTATGAACGACGGACTGTGCAGTATATGGACGGTATTTATAATTTTGACAAGGGAGTTTGCCGTCACGTCTGCACGGCTCATAGCTTCGTCGCAGGGGGTTATTATTCCGGCTAATATATGGGGAAAGATAAAAACCGTGTCGCAGATGGTATTTACCGCAGCTGTGCTTGCAATGCTTGTGTTTAAGAATTTCGGTATTTTGTCCGAGAGCGTGAATATCTCATTGATTTCAAATATTTTGCTCGGCATAACGGCGGTTCTCGCAGTAATTTCGGGTATTATATATCTGATACAGGCGAAAAATAAAATAGATATCACAATGTAACAAAGAATAATTCACACCGTATACTGTCATGAGGTGATACGGTGTGAATTTTATTTTATCCGCGCTTCTTGCGGGCTTGATGACGTGGTTCATAACCGCGCTCGGAGCGGGGGTTGTCATATTCTATAAAAAATATACCGACTCGGCTGTCGGAAAAACGCTCGGATTTTCGGCGGGTGTGATGCTCGCTTCTTCGTTCTGGTCACTGCTGGAACCGAGCGTTAACGATTATTCGTATGCTTTAACTTTGCCGTCATGGGTCGGTGTTTCTCTCTCGTTCGGACTGGGCGCGTTTATGATACTTGCTATTGACCGCGCGGGAGGAATTATTTCGGAGCATGCGGATATCGGCGAAAACCGCGGAATGTTTTTGATGATACTGGGCATGACGGCGCACAATATCCCGGAGGGGCTTGCGGTCGGAGTCGCATTCGGCGCTATGGCGGACGGGTATTCGCGCGAAGCAATGATAGGTGCGGTGTCTGTCGCCGTCGGAATCGGAATTCAAAATTTCCCGGAGGGAGCGGCGGTGTCGCTGCCGATGAGGCAAAAAGGTTATTCGAGAGTAAAATCGTTTCTTGCCGCTCAGGCGACTGCGCTTGTCGAGCCGATTTTCGCTGTTGTCGGCGCAGTTTGTGCGTCGAGAGTCGTTAATTTATTGCCGTTGTCACTGTCTTTTGCCGCGGGAAATATGATAACGGTCTGTGCACACGAGGTCATACCCGAATGTAAAACATGGGATGGGGAGTACTCGCAAACGGTGTGGATTATTATAGGCTTTGTATTAATGACGGTGCTTGACCTCGCGTTCGGGTAAGAATTCAAATGTAAATTTATTGTTTATTTTCACCCGAAAGATTGAAATGAATATATGTATACAGTATAATTAAAACAAATAAATTAAAAACGGGTGAGGATATGAATACTATCAGCGTTAACAAAATGTCGCTTGTCGATGAACTGGGCAGAGAGCGCATATTCAACGGTATCAATATGGTACATAAAGGCGGAAAGGATGGCGCTGTTCACAAGGATTATAAGCCCGACTGGACGGAAGAGACGTTCGCTTCGTTTAAAAAACTCGGTATAAATATCGTCCGACTCGGACTTATTTGGGACGCTGTCGAACCCGAATGCGGAAAGTACGACGACGATTATCTCGATATGATGGTTTCATACGCCGAAATATGTGAAAAGTACGGTATTTACTATTATCTTGACATGCATCAGGATCTTTACTCCGCGATTTTTGCGGACGGTGCGCCTGCATGGGCGACAATAACGGATTCGTATAAATACAGAGAGCCTAAATTTATATGGGCAGAGGGATATTTTATTTCGAAAGCCGTTCACAGAGCGTGCGATAACTTTTGGAACAATACTCCGATAAACGGCAAGGGACTTCAGGATCACTACTGCGACATGTGGAAACACGTTGTTGAAAAATTCAAGGACAGACCCGGACTTATCGGTTATGACGTTATGAACGAGCCGTATCCCGGCACCGACGGAGGTAAGGCGTTCCGTCAGATTATAAAAGGCGGAATCGATACTATCGTTTTCTCGGGTAAGGTTAAGAGAATAAAGGCAATTAGAAATATTATAAAAGGCGAGGATAAATTTACGTCCGCGCTTGCCGTTCTCGACGACAGAAACGTTATGAAGAGCGTTACGAAGCCTGCGGAGAGCACAATAAGACAGTTCGATGTTAAAAAGTACTATCCGTTTTTCCAAAAATGCGCTTCGGCTATACGTGAGGTTGACGGCAGTCACATTATTATTATGGAAAACTGCTATTATTCAAATCTCGGAATTCCTTGTACTACGCCGAGACTCGTTTATAAAAACGGCGGACGTGAGAAGAATCTGATGTTTGCTCCGCACGCGTACGATTTGACCGTCGATACACCCATGACAAACACGGCGAGCAACGCAAGAGTCGACGGCATATTTGACCAGCACAGACACACTCAATTAAGACTCGGCGTTCCCGTTATCGTAGGAGAGTGGGGCGGTATGGTCGACGGAAGCGAGGAGTACCCGCATCTTGAGCATCTGCTCGAAAAGTTCGACGCGAACAAATGGAGCCAGACGTACTGGGCGTATTACTCGGGACTTATGGGCACGAAGATTATGAAGATAATAGCTCGTCCGTACCCTCAGGCTGTCAGCGGTGAAATAAAGTCATACGGATTTGACAGAAGAAGTAAGATATTTACTCTTAAATATATTCACGGTGAAAACAATAAGGGCATGACCGAAATATTCCTGCCCGAAGAACCCGCGAAGATTGAAGCAGACGGCAAGTATGAAGTCAAGACCGACGACAAAGGCGTTATAACGCTTTATGTTGAACCGGTTGACGGAGAGAATACGGTAAGGGTATATTATTGATTCCATTATAAAAATGCCGTATTACAATCCGGATATGAGTTCCGGATTGTAATACGGCATTTTTCTGTTCAAAAAGTGTAAAACAGTATTCCGAGTCCTGCGGAAAAAAGAATTAAAACGATAGGTGAGAGCGTGCGTTTCTTTATTTTTTTAAAAATAAGAGATGTAACGGCAATAAGAGCAAAAATGATAATCGCTTTGATATCGGGTGTGATTTTATCGCCGAGGGACGAAAAATTAAACAGCGTGCTTAAAAGCATTATTATGCCTGCCGATAAAATCATAGCGGATATGCACGGACGGATTCCCAAAAGAAACGACTGCACGCCCCCGAATTTTAGCAGATTTTTAAGAATTAAAGAGATTATAAGAATTATGATAAACGACGGTAGTACGACTCCTAAAGTTGACAAGAGCGCGCCGGGAATTCCGCCTTGTGATGAGCCGATAAACGTTGCCATGTTTATTGCGAGAGGACCGGGGGTAGATTCGGAGACTGCAATAAAATTCATAAGCTGATTTTCCGTCAGCCATCCGTTTGAAATAACCGTGTCGCGGATAAGCGAAATCATACCGTAGCCTCCGCCGAACGAGAACGCGCCGATTTTAAAAAATTCGAGGAATAATTTTAAATATATCATTTCTTTGCTCCCCGCTTTTTTGATACTGATTTTACCGCGTAAATTACTACGGCAATAAATCCGCAGATAAGAATATAATATACGCTCGAAAAATTGACGGCAAATACGGAGCAGGCTATCATTGCGGTCATTACGGCGAGTGAGATTATAATATTAAAAGCGTTTCGTTTAAGCGTTTTTAAAATTCTGATGCCCGAGGAAACTATGAGATACACGACGCATGCCTGAATTCCGCGAAAAGCGTAGGCGACGTATTTTAAACTTAAAAATTTATCGAGAAACAGGGAGATCACGTATATTACGATAAAGCTCGGCAGACATACGGCGAGGGTCGCGAGGACTGAGCCGAAAACTCCGCCTATTTTGCATCCGACATAAGTCGCGGAGTTTACTGCAATTGGACCCGGTGTAGATTCTGCGATTGCCGTCATGTCGAGAAATTCGTCCTCGGTTACCCATTTTCGTTTAGTGACGAATTCGTTTTCGATAAGCGGGATCATGGCGTAGCCTCCGCCGAACGAGAACGCGCCGATTTTTAAAAAGGAGAGAAACAGGGAGATGTATTTATTCATGTGTAATCAGCTCCGGGAAAGGGAAAATTAAAAAACGGCAATGCCCTAATGATTGCCGAAATTTGATTAATTTCATTGAAAAAGACCAAGTCATATGACCTGGTCTTCTTCATGGCTGGGGAATAGGGATTCGAACCCCAACAAACAGAGTCAGAGTCTGTCGTGCTACCGTTACACAATTCCCCAA
>DJEG01000057.1:0-3470 GCA_002431305.1 Ruminococcaceae bacterium UBA5904
GAAGAAGTAAGAAGTTAACATGAGATTTGTATGTACCTATTCACTTTTCACTGTTACCTTTTCACTCGGGCTGTTTACAGCCCGCTATGTCTTCCCCTACATAATTTGTTTATTCTTAAAAGAAACCATATCGACCCCGGGGATAGAAAAAAACGTTCGGTTAATTCATAGCAAAAAACATTCAGTTTTCAAAGTTTTTTGCGCTCCGGGCGTTTTTAACATCCCCGGTTAAACGATTACTTCATCTATAAGTCCAGTCGCCGCAACATACGCGCCCTTAGTCGCATCCGCGATTTTGCCCGTTTTTGTGCAGTCGCCTATCGAAATCGGGTTGAGTCCCGCGTTTGTCAGCTCTTTCACAATGCTCTTATGCGGTCTCGAACCGAGCGCGAGTACGACCGCGTCACAGTCGATTTTCGTCTGAGACGAGGAATGAACATTTTCCGTTACGACGAAACCTCTGCCGACTTCTATAAGTTTTTCGCCCGTCATGAATACGGTTCCCGCCTTTTCGAGCTTCGGAACGATGTCGTCCCTGTGCTGCATCCACGCGCCGGGGGCGATTTCGTCCGCCATTTCGACTATTGTAACGCTGTTTTTGTTTTCGGTCAATGCCTGAGCTGTTTCAAGACCAGTAAGTCCCGAGCCGATCAGCGCAATTTTTTTATTTTCAAATTTAATTTTGCCTGTCAGGATATCCTCGAACGTACATACGAATGATTCATCGTAATCGCCGGCAAATTTCGGCTTTATCGGGTCGGCTCCCGACGCGCATATTACCGCCGCGGGGCGTAACGCGATTATGTTTTCGACTGTCGCGGGCGTGCCGAGTTTTATTTCGACGCCGTCGATTTCGCACTGCTTTACCATGTCCTCGATTGCCCACGCGGTTTTATCCTTTTCAGGCGGAGCGGATGCAAGGAGAAGCTGACCTCCGGGTTTGTTATTTTTCTCGAAAACGGTTACCTTAAATCCTCTTTCGGCTAAAATATACGCGCATGTAAGACCTGCGGGGCCTGCGCCGACAACGGCGACGCGTCTGTTATTTCCGTTCTTAATAAGTTTCTCGTTTTCTCTGCCGACAAACGGGTTCAATGAACATTCGCCGTGCGAGCCGATATATGCGTTCTCCTGCATTGATTCGATGCAGTTAAGACAGCATATGCATCTCCTGATATTTCCGCCGTTTTTTGCCTTTTGAGCCCAGTACGGGTCGGCGATGTGCGGTCTGCCTAAGGATACAAAATCCTGGTCGCCCTCTTCAATCTGCTTTTGCGCCTGTTCGGGAGAGCGTATGAGATTGGCGGCGAGAACGGGGACGGAAACGGCTTCCTTGACGGCTTTCGCCATATATTTACGCCAGCCGGGTTCGAACGAAACGGGTTCGAGCCAGTAGTTGAACGTGTCGTAGCCAGCCGACGATACGTCTATCGCGTCAACGCCGTTCTGCTCGAGAATTTTTGCAATCTCAACGCCGTCTTTGAGTGTGTAGCCCTTGCCGGGCTGACCTATCATTTCGTAACATTCATCAACCGATAACCTTACGACAACGGGAAAATCGCTTCCGCATTTTTCTTTTATACCGTGAATAATATTGAGAATAAATCTCATTCTGTTTTCAAGCGTTCCGCCGTATTCGTCGGTTCTCTGATTCGTCACGGGACTTAAAAACTGCTGTAACAGATATCCGTGCGCGCTGTGCAGTTCGACTCCGTCGCAGCCGGCTTTTTTTACTCTTACCGCGCCGGAAATAAACTGCTGTTCGAGCTGTTTTATCTCCCTGTGAGTCAGCGCCCTTACGTGACCGCGGGCAAAATACGCGCTTTCGCATGATGACGGAGCAACCGACGGCGGAACAATATTATTTTTTATCAGGTACGAACCGACTGTCGGCGTTATTTTGTAGAGAAGTTTTGAGTAAATTCCGCGTGTGAGCTTTTCGAGTTTAATGCTCATGGGAACCGTACCGACGAGCAGACCGACGTTTTGTCTGCCGGGGTGGTGAAGCTGTACGAATATTTTTGCTCCGTGCAGATGTATGCGCTCTGCAAGACGGGAAAGGGGCTTGATGTTGTAATCATGACTTACCGAAAGCTGTGCAAATGCCCCGGAGCCGGTCAGATCGTTTACCCTCGTTATCTCCGTCATGATAAGTCCCGCACCGCCCTTGGCGCGTTCCTCATAATAGTTTATAAGCTGTTCGGTCGGCGTACCGTCAAGATTTGCAAACCCCATAAGCATGGGGGGCATAACAATGCGGTTTTTTATTTCACACCCGCCGATTTTCATGGGCGAGAATAATAATTCATAACTCATTTATATAACCCCTTAATTATTTTTTATCTTCCGATTCGCTGTTCAGGCGGGCGATATTTTTTTTGAATTCATTAAATTTGCACTTTTCCATGTACCAGTACGCGTCTCTTACCGGCGGGACGAATTTCATCAGCTGTTTTGCGAATGAGAACAAACCGCTCGGGCTTATCTCCGCCTTGCCCTTTTCGATTCCGTCGACCATTTTTCTCGCTACGACGGCGGGCTGCTGAACGGGGAACGGCTTTTTAAATTCAACCTTATCGTTCGCAGTTTTAAAGAAATTCGTATTTGTCGCAATCGGGTAAAGGCATGTAAGCTGAACATTTTTCGGCTTTTCGAGTCTTAACGCCTGCTGAAATCCGTGCATTGCGAATTTTGAGGACGTATAAATCGTATATCCGGGCATAGCCATGGTTCCTATTGCCGATACGGTTATAGCGTAGATTCCCTTTCTGCCGTTTAAATGCTGTAAATACTTTGAATACGAGTAAATGGGGGAGAATACGTTTGTCTCAAACATCGAGGCGACCCTGTCCCAGTCGGCGTAATTATACTCTTCGTAATACGGATAGCCCGCGTTAGCGTAGAATATGCTGATAAAACCGAGTTCCTTTTCCGCTTTTTCAAAGATCGCGTCAACCGCCTCTTTTGCCGAAACGTCCGTCTGCATCGGAATGACGGAATTCGACGGGAAATGTTTAATGTTGTCAATATTTTTATCTACGGCGAGAATTCTGTTTCCGCCTCTTACGAAGATTTTAAGAACCTCAAGACCGATACCGCTGTTACAGCCTGTGAGTACAATGTTTTGACCTGAAATCATGATAACTCTCCTTTGTATTTTGTCTACATTCACCATTTTAACATAATAATTATTATAAATCAACAGGTAAAGAAACCGACAAAAATGAGCTTTGAATTTCGTTTCTTTCAGACGAAAGAAGGAACCGTCCAAAAGGACAGTCCCTTCATCATCTCTGCGAGTCTTTATTATTTGGTAAATAAGCTTTTAAAGAATGTAACTATCTTTCTTATAAATTCGAGTATCTTTTCAAGTATCTTGCATTTGCCGATACCGAATCCGTCGTCGGTTTTACCCGAATCGTCATGCTTTGCGTCGTCAGAATCGCCGGGTTTGTCGGGATTTTCGGGGT
>DJEG01000057.1:3571-9771 GCA_002431305.1 Ruminococcaceae bacterium UBA5904
GGGTCGACTGGGTCGGGATTCTCCTTGTCCTTGACAACAAGAACCGTACCGTCAATCGCTCCGTCAAAGCCGTATATAGCGTCGTTGTTTACGCCGAACGCGAACATCTCGCCCTCTTTTTC
This sequence comes from Ruminococcaceae bacterium UBA5904, assembly GCA_002431305.1. Lineage (GTDB taxonomy): Bacteria > Bacillota > Clostridia > Oscillospirales > Acutalibacteraceae > CALACW01. The sequence continues at coordinate 3,694 of DJEG01000057.1, forward strand.
CGAATAGTAAGTCTTGCCCTCTCCGAGCAGAGAGTTCATATCGTATTCTCCCTCGGCGATTACATAAAGCTCCGTGAAGGTTCCGCCGTTGAGCGTAACATTTGTACTTTCGGAAATTCCCGTGATGCCGAATTCGCCGTCGTTTATAATGAACTTTTTATCGCCGGAGCCTATCTGCAAGTCTGCGAATTTACCGCCGTTTATTGTCGTTTCTGCGCCGTAAATTGTTACGGAGTATGTAAACGTTCCGTTTTCAATTGTCAGGAATTTGTCGTCCTTGCTGTCAATGTCGGAGGTGACAATCGGAGCGTCAATGTTTCCGTCTCCGGTAATTGTCAGTGAACCGCTTTTAAGTACGATACTGCCGAAATCTTCTGATTTAAGGGTTTTTCCGTTAAAGTCAATGACGATTTTACCGTCTGTTTTAAGGTTTGTCATTGCCGTCATTTTGTCGTCTGCAAAAAGTTTTACATTAGCGGTGTCGTCTTTGCCTGCATTGTCCGCCGAATAATACAGAGCACTCGCAAGCGTTTCGAAGTAAACGGGGTCTTCGTCGTTAATCTTTACTTGAGCAATTGTCTGAACACCGCAGTCGGCGCATTTTAAATCTTCCGTCACGGACGTATGATTGCCGTGGTAAACGACGTCGAGCATTGCGTCCTCTTCGGTTCCGTCGAAGCCGTATACTGTTCTGTCATTGAACGTGAACTGTTTGAACATCTCGCTTGCGGTCGTCTTATAGAGCCTGCTTTCGCCGAGTACGCTGTCGAAATCATAATATTCGCCTGTTGCCATAAGCTGTTTGAACGATCCGCCGTTGAGCGTTACCGCCGGAGTACTTTCCGAAGTCGAAATGATTACATAACCGTTGAATATTCCGTCCGAGATATCAAGCGCAACAGCGCCCGACACTGCAATGAACGAATTGAATGTACCGTTGAGAATCGTGAGCTGAGCGTCGTTCGTTCCCATTTTGGCTGCTCCGAAGTATACGGAACTTACGCCGTTTCCCGTGACTGTAAGCGGTATTGTCGTAAGAATGCCCGAGGTATTGTTTTCGTAGTAATTGTTAAGGCTCTTGCCGTTCATGTCGAATTTTACTCCGGTGCCGGAGGTGAGCATTATTGATTCTTTAAGGTCAATATCATCCAGCTGCAATACGGTCCCGCCGTATTCGAGCGAACATGCATAGTCAAATGCGTCCTTAAGCTCGGTGTAAACCGTTACATTGCCGTTTAAATCGGAAACCGACGCGTCGGCAAGAGATTTGCAGACAGTGCATTTGGTTCCGTCGCCGTAATTATGTTCCGGGCAATCCTTTACGCGTACAAGCCCAAGCCCGGTGACATTGCAGTCATCCATACTTATATATTCGCTTTCTGTTATGCTGTAGTAAACATGTCTCTTTGCAAGCAGGTCGGAGACAGCACGACCGTCCGAACAGTTTATAACACAGAATTCACCATCTTCTATGCTGACTTTGCTGCCGCCGTATACATTAAGGGTCTCTATGCTTGTGAACGTGGGTATTTCGAGCGTTCCTGCGTATACATTTACCGTACCATGGACTGAGCCGCCGGCGATAACCGCCTTTGTTCCCTCGTCGCTGAATTCATTGATGTTTATATTACAGACGAATGCCGCAGATGATGATGCCGGCACATAGAAATGCGCGCCGTTGAAAACGGTGATATCGCCGTAATAATTTCCGGCGGTAACCGTAATTCCGCCTGCGCCCGGTATCTGTATCTGACCGTTGCAGGTGATATTGCCGAGATAAAATTTGTCATAATCCACGTGTGAATAGATACGTCCGTTGAATGTACCTCCGCTGAAATAAGTATGCGACGCGCCGTATATTTCAATTGTATTTTCAAATATTCCGCCGGTTACGGTGAAATTCGAGTCGTCGGTCTGCTGAGTTATTTCAGTCTTGAATGTTCCGCCGTCTATTGAGAGAGATGCGGCGTCGCTTAAAATAATGCTTCCGGATACGGTATAACCATCGGCGTTTAATCTGAAGTTACAGTTTGTAAGATATAAGTTGACTGTGCAGTCAGAATATAAATACAGTGTACTTCCGCCGAATTCATAGTAACCCGAAGAAAGGTTTGACTTTTTTATTACTGTGTCAAAAGCGTTGTCTATCGAAGTGAAATACCTGACCGAATTGTCGGTTCTGACTGCCTTTGCATTAATTTTTTCACCGCAGTCGTCGCAGACAAGGCTGTCGTTTACATTAGTATGCTCACAGTCGGCCGCGAATGTCAGCGGTACAAGAGTAAACAGAAGAACCGCGGATAATAAAACCGACATGATTTTTAAAAACGTTCCTTTTTTCATAAGCTGTCTCCTTTGCGTTTTTGCCTGTAATGCAGGTAATCGCAGTACGGCAGTATTATTTATTATATTCTATTAAATTTATAGTATTTCGGCAATATGTAAGGCTCAAGCGGTCATTTTTTGACTCAAACGGTTGTTTTTAATTTATTATTGTGCTATATTTTATATAATGATTTTATATAATGATATTATACGTAATACGGTGACGGTTTATGGAAATTGCGCTTGTTGACGACGATGAGGAATCGGCAGAAAAACTTGAACGGTTATTGACGGACAATCTCGGCGATTGTGCCGTAATCCGGAGGTTTAATTCGGGTGAAGAATTTATCGAAAATTTTTCGGCGGGAGACTTTGACGTCGTTTTTCTCGATATTTATATGCTCGCGCTTACCGGCGTGCAGACGGCGAGAATTATACGTAATACGGATAAACGCGTAAAACTTGTGTTCTGCTTGACGAGCAATGAATTTGCAAGCGAAAGCTATGAGGTCAACGCCTGTTATTATCTGAAAAAGCCGTTTACACTTCAGAGCTTTTCCTCGATGCTTGCCCGCCTTGACCCGGACGAGACGGGATTTGACCGCGTCGTGCGCCTTCCGGATTCAAAAATTATCAGACTCCGCAGTATAATTTATGCCGATTATTCCTCGCACCGCGTTGTCTTTCATATCAAAAATGAAAAAAACGCCGTTGTCCGAATGTCGTTTGCCGACGCGCAGACGCTTCTGTGCTCACATGCGTATTTCTGCACTGTGTCCAAGGGTGTTATTATTAATTTTTATGAAATAGAATCAAGAACGCGCGACGTGTTTATCATGAGTGACGGCGAAAGTATTCCGATAAGCCGTCGGAGGTATAAGGACGTTTTAAATTCTTACGCGCAATTTCGTTTTAATATTCTCAGACAGGAGGACTGATTTTCGTGCCGTCGAAGGCGAGACTTGCGGAAATTTGCGTTTATTCGCTTTTAAATATGCTCCCGTTTCTGATTATCGCGCTTTATCCGTTCAGAAACAGACTGCGCTTTTCAAAAACCGTAACGGTCGTTCTCATCTGTGCGCTGTCGGTTATCCAAATGTTTTTAGGCGTATGGGCGGCGCTGTTTCCGTCGGGCAAGTCGGGTCTTATCAGCGCGGTCAGCACCGTGTTTTACACGGCGTTTTACTTTTTAAGCGTAAAAGCAGTTTGGGGCAAGACTCTGTTTACACTGCTGATGATTTCAAACACGGCGAATCTTGTCGTCGTAGGTTCAAAGTGCATTGAGGGGCTTATCTTTCCCGAACTTGCTTTGGAGTCTTACCGCTGGTCGTTTTCGCTTGTCACGGCCGCAGTTGAACTCATAGTGCTGACTCTGATTTTTTTATACATTAAAAAAGTTTACGCTCCCGCCGTTGAAAAAGAACCGTCCGGTTTTGAGTGGCGGTATCTATGGCTTATACCTGCGACATTCTATCTTATGTGGTATTACGAAATATACGCGAATAAATCGCAGTCGAGCCTGCATGTCGCGCTCAACCCGAGAAACGCCGTGTTTCTGCTTATTGTAAACGCCGGTGCGTCGCTTATCTATTATGTTGTCGCAAGGCTTATTGCCGAACAGGATAAAAATTTACGTTTGAGCGAACTCAATCACGCGCTTGCCATGCGTGAAATACAGTATGACAATCTTATGGAACGCATGTCCGAAGCAAGACGCGCAAAGCACGACATCCGCCACCACTCGGCGTTTATGCAGGAGCTTTTGAGAAAAAAGGATTACGACGCGCTGGGCGAATATCTCGGCGAATATATAAAAACTCTGCCCGACGACACCCCGCTTGTGTTCTGCGAAAATCAGACGGCAAACGCCGTTATTTCGTATTTTGCCTCTCTTTCAAAATCGGCGGGCATAGAATATTCGGTCAGCGCGGTTGTGGGCGTGGATATCGGAATCGATAAGACGGATTTGTCCGTTATTCTCGGAAATCTCATAGAAAACGCGTACGACGCATGCGTAAGCGAGGGCGGGGGAAGTATATCCGTCCGCGCTTCGAATAACGCGAAAACCCTCTGTATCGCGGTTGACAACAGCTTCTCAGGACAGGTTAAGAGAACAGCAGGCGGCGCATTTGTATCATCAAAACATCCCGGCTGCGGACTGGGAATCGAATCCGTCAAAAATATCGCCGAAAAATATAACGGCGTGTGTGATTTTAAATACGACGGCAAAACCTTCCGTGCGTCGGTGATGACAGACGAATTGTAAAATAAACAGGTAAAATAACAGAGTCCGCAAACTTAGTTGTCTGCTGACCCTGTTATTTTTTAGCGCCTATACTTTTTTTGTAAACAATAATTTATTTTTTAAGCGTAAACATTCTTTTGATAAATTATTGTTTACCACTTATTTTCTACGTACTCGCAAAATGCGTACATATCATTAACTTCAATTTTTTCGCCGTTATCGAGTACCGCGGTGCCCGACCACATGCCGTGAACCTGATGCGAGTGCATTCTGAGCACGTTCAGCACATTCGTGTCGCAGTGATGGTCGTAAAACGGCTTCATTACAAAGTCGAAACGTCCGTCCTTTGAAACAAAGTGCCAGTCGTTCATGTATTTATCGTCCTTGGGGAACACCTCGACGTCAACCGCGTCGAATTTATGCGCCTTGCCGTCGTAGAAAATGCACGTCTCGGTGGCGTTGCTTTCGTCGCCGATGCCCCACGTGATTTCGAATCCGAAAATGTGTTTTTTTCCCTCGGAATCCGTGACGTACGTACTGCCGTTGCCCCAGTACCATACGAGCTGATACGGCGTGTTGACTCTGCCCCAGTCAAGACAGCAGAACGTATTTTCCTTGGAAAATTCAACAACTTTATTGCCGAATCTGTATGTACCCGAGCAGGGCATGCAGTTCTGTTTCGTCGTCATGAAATAATTCGTCGGATGATCCTTAAACGGCAGAACAGTCGTTATATTCTCGAGCCCCTCGGGAATATCCATTTCGAAATTGCACTCATATTTGCCGTCGGCGGACTTGTAGTAAAGAGTTCTGCGCTCTTCTCCCGTATCGAATTCAAATTCCGCCTTGCCCAGTCCCTTTACGGTATATTTAACGCGGTTGGGCACGTCGCCTTTCGGAGGAAGAACATACTTGTCCTTACCGCCGAGGTAAAGCACGGTCGAGTCGGCAATTTTTCCCGCGGCGAGCTTCTTTTTAGGATTCGGATGTCTTAAATCGATAAGAACAGCCGAGACATAACCGCCGACTGAGATATTCGCAAAGCTTAACTGAACCATGTATCTGCCGTTTGAAATCTGGTAAAAATCCCACTCCTTGCGGTGCATGGGCGGAGTCGATTTTGTACGGTCGTAGTCGAAAACGTTGTGTCTCGCCCAGCCGGAAGCCAGCAGAACGCCGTCAGATGTCAGAAGCGGAGTCGGCTCGGTGTACTCTTTCTGAACGGAATCGATTTCACCGTTGAGCCAGCTTAAGTATGTTCGTTTTGTTTCACTCATTGCAATTCCTCCAAAAAAGAATCATTTATTTTATTCAATTAAATTAAAAAGATAATCGAATTTATATTTTAAATAAAATTTCAATTGAGACGTAGGGGAAGACATTGTCTTCCCGCGGTAAAGGCAGAGATTTTTATTTATAAATCCGCCGACGGAAAACCGCCGAATACATATTGCTGACGCATTGATATTTTTCATAAAACCGCAGGTCTCATGCGGGAAGACAATGTC
>DJEG01000057.1:9810-14318 GCA_002431305.1 Ruminococcaceae bacterium UBA5904
CCCCTACATATTTTGTTTGCGTTCAAAACAATAAATTATTTTTTTATTCCTTTGTATTCTTTATTAATTTTTTCATACCCTTCGATGCTGCCCACGTCATAACGTTTACCGGGCATTTCCATCGCGTACACGTCCGACCTTTTGCACAGCCACGCGGGATAGCTTCCGGGCGCGTCGACTCCGCAGCCGTCTTTTATACCGTCCTTTATCCTCATAACATCGTCCTTTTTATAGAAATAGAACGGCGGACAGCACCAGTTTGATTCGGGCTCTGCGGGTTTTTCCTTCATGGAAATTATTTTGTCGGAGCCGGACAGCGTGATAACTCCGCATTTTTTTAATTTATTAACGTCCGATTCGAAATAGCGCATAACGCACGAGGCGTTTTTTTCTTTTGCGTAATCTATGAATTTACACAGGCTGAAATCGAGTACGTTATCCCCCGCGATAACGAGACAGTCCGTATTGATTCCGCATTTGTCAACGGCGAGAACGATATCGTTCACCGCGCCCAAACGCGTTTCGTTGCTCATTGTTCCGTCATCGATGACGGTAATGTTGTATTTGGACTTCTGCGCCCACGAATTAAAATGCTCTATAAATTTATGATTGGAAACAACTATGTATTCGTCAACCTCACCCGACGAATCAATGTCCGATACGAGCCAGCCGAGAATCGGCTTTCCCCCGACGGGAAGAAGCGGTTTCGGGAAATTTTCGGTAAGCGGGTAAAGCCTGGTCGCATATCCCGCAGCAAGAATTATACACTTCATCTGCCCACACCGTCCGAACTTTTACAGTAATAAACGCCGAATGCGTCCGACAGCGCGGGGAATTCCTTTAAATATTCGCGCGTAATTTTCTCGGTTATGCTCTCTTTAAATTCGGGGTCGATAAGCGCAACACAGCATCCCTTAAAGCCCGCGCCGGAAAATCTGCCTCCGTAAATCCCGTCTGTGCAAAGCATTATGTCATATAATTTTTTAAGCTCGGGAGAGCCTGTCTCGTACGAATATATCGAGCTGTGACCGCTCTCGAACGACAGCTTGCCGAAGGCTTCAATGTCGCCCCTTCGCCACGCGGATATGCCCTTTTCGACGCGCTCCTGCTCTGAATACCAGTGTTCCGCGCGCTTTCTCCAGTTGTCGGGAAGTTTATTTTTATACTCGTTAAACACCTCGACGGGAATCTGACGCAGACGTTTGTCGGCAAAATTTCCGTACGGCATGCCCGAAAACGCGAGCAGAGCGTACGCCGCGCTTTGAATTTCGTCAACTCTCATATTATAAGCCGAACCTACGAGCGTACGGGGTACGCCGGAGAAAAACACGGCGATTTCATACGGCTTCATGCCCGCGCCGGGAGCTATCGTCTCGTGCGTGCCGTCGAACGTGTCGACAAACAGCAGACAGTCCTTTTTCGCGTAGACCTCGCACGACTGATCCATTCGTCCGCACTTAACGCCGACGTACTCGTTCTCAGCTTTGAGTGCGGTATCTATAAGCTCCTCGCTCGTCAGAATAATTCCGTTCGCCTTGATAACCGCCGAAATGAACGCAATGGTAACGGCGGCGGAGGACGACAGCCCGCCTATGGGCAGAGTGCCCTCGATATACGCGTCGATTCCGTTTTCTATCGTTCTTGTTCTCGAGAGAATGTGAACCGCGCCTCTCAGATAATCAGCCCAGTCACCCTGTTTGTGCTCGGGAATTTTATCAGCCGAAAAACGAACCTCGCCGTTGAAATTAGCCGAACGAAGCGTAAATCTGCCGTCGGGAACCACATTGTATTTTACGGTAATGCCCTTATCGAGCGCAAAGCCCGATATTTTTCCGAACTGAATGTCCGAATGAGCGCCTATCGGGGCGACCCTGTACGGGCAGAATGTCTTAAACTGATATTCTTTCACAGCGTTTACACCCTTTATTTTTATAATTTAAAGATTTTCAATTTTTGCGGCGGCTCTCAGAATCATACGAGCGTCCTTAGCCGTGACGGAACCGTTATAGTCGACGTCGGCGGCAAAATCGCGTACGCGTTCGTTCGTTTCGAGTCTCGAGGCGATTCTCAGCACGATGCGCGCGTCGGACGCGGAAACCGCGCCGTTTGAATCAGTATCGCCCCTTACGGCAATGTCGAGATACTTATCCTTACCTTCAAGCGCGAGCTTCATGCCCGTAACCACAGCCGTGTTCTCATCTGAAATCTTTTTGTTATCGGAATTCATAAGCGATTTTGCGTTAACTGAGCTGAACATATCCTCGATATCGCCGAGCGTTTTGCCCGCGTCGATAATAACATAGCCCTCTGCGAAATTGCAGAGCATTCTCGCTCTCGCGCCGGTTATGATGTCAAACTTCGCTTCGCCGATACACTCATAGTCAAATCCGTTGTCAATCGCGTAATCCTTTGCGGGCGAACCCGAAACGCATATAAATTTAACGCCGTCGTTCTTAACCAAACTGCCTTTTGAATTATTCATAAATCCGTAGGAATAATCGCCCAGCGCGTATTTGCCCGCGGGCAGTTCGATTGTTTTATACGCCTTACAGTCCAAAAATGCGTACGCACCTATTTTCTCGAGAGCGAGCGAATTATTATATACGACTTTTTCAAGGCTTGAACAGCCCTCGAACGCCCTCTCTTCAACGGCGTAAACGGCGGGAGTCAGCGTAAATTCCTTAATATTCTTACATCCCGAAAACGCGCCCTCAAGTATAATCTCAATCGTATCGGGAAGCGTTACCGACTTTGCAAGGCAGTCCTTGAGTGCGTATTTGTTAATCTGAGCGACGGTGTAGCCCTCGCGCACGCAGTCTCTTATAACAATGTCCTTATTTTCGGTTGAGGTCTCGTACGACATTACCGCCGAGTAGCCTTTCTTTTCGCCGAAGTCATAGGAAACGTAATTTATGCCGTCAACAGCGTCGTAGTGCTCCCAGGTACCTAAGTACGAAACGAATTTTAATCCGTCGGTTTTCTGCTCAATCGAATTTGTCGTAAATTTGGAAACGGAAACATAGTCCCATATATTTTTATAAGTAATCTTTTCGTCGTCCGTTTTAACAATGACGGAAACGACGCTTCTGTAGTCGAGTTTTTTCTCCTCGGCTGAATTTACTCTTAATATAACCTTTGTCTGTCCGTCGGAATCGGTCGAAATTTCGCACGTTCCGCTCTCGTCGACAGCGGAAGCTCTGACGATTTTAACATCGGACTTAAATGTAAGTTCCATGTAATAATCATTAGCAAATCCCGCGCCGGCAGTGTAGAAAAGATATTCCTCTTTAAGATTTTCTCCGTCGCCGTATCTGTTGAATGTCGCGTCAAATCCCCTGAACCAGCTCTCGCCGTACTTTTCGGGAGTATACGAAGTCGAGAGAGTCTGCACGGTTACATTCGCGCGTCTGCCGTTTATTATGGCGGAATCGACAACGAACGAGGAGGAAAAATCATCGTAAACGCTCACGCCCGAATTAAGAGTGAGCGGTATGTACGCAACATATGAATCAACGTATTTTTCACTCGTCATGGCGGTGATAATTACGGAGTTTGATTCCGAATCTATTACGACGTTAGAGTTAACCTTATCGGCGGAGAACATAACCGCTTCCTCGCCTAGGGTGAATTTGCTCTTATCGGCGGAAACGCTTACTATCATTGACTTTACGTTGCCGAGGTTAAGTCTGACGGCGGCGTATGCATTATTATTAAAATCGGAATAAACATAAAATTCCGCATTTGCCGATACGGCTTTTTCGGGCTCGACGGGCTTATCGGTACCGCTTACGGGCTCGGAAATATCCGCGGGTTCGGTTACACTTGCCGGTTCGGTTACGGAAGCGTCCGTGCTCTCGTTTTCGCCGGCAGGCTGAGTCGCTTCCTTTTCGGTATTTTCATCATCGCCCGCAATTTTGAACGAGTCGGGGTCAAATTCGTTTGCGTCGACTATTTTTAAATCGCACTTTGCTTTTTCACCGTCGGCGGTGTATTCGGAAAGCGAGAACGTATCCTCGATTTTTCCCGAAAAAGACGAGTCGGTTTTAAACGCGATACGTCCGGCGTAAGCGAGCTCGTCCGTGTTGTACCCGTCGTCAAGGCTCAGCGTAAGAAGCGCCGAATTATCCGTGTGCGAGGCTTTACCGCTGACCGGGGGCATAATCGAGCCGAAACAGCCCGCAACGCTCACCGAATCGAGAGCGGACAGCGAAATTTCCGCGTCGGAAACAGACTTGCCCGTGAATAAATACACGTCGGCGTATTTTGAGCCGGTCGACCTGTTTTCGCTGACGGCGAGATATACCTCTGCGGTTTTTGCGGCGAATCCGATTACAGCCATGGACACTGCCAGAGCGATAACGGAAAGAACCGCGGTGATTTTGATTATAAAGCGTTTTTTCATGTGCATACATATCCTCCGATTTTATAGTTTGTATAATGGGTCTTTGTTTTTTTTAACGTAAACAAATCATGTGGTACAGAGTAGTAGGGGAAGACATTGTCTTCCC
>DJEG01000057.1:14400-31972 GCA_002431305.1 Ruminococcaceae bacterium UBA5904
TTCCGAAGGCAAAATCATATTTTTAATTTTCTGCCTTTACCCCGGGAAGACAATGTCTTCCCCTACAAAAGTTTCACTTCTCCGTAAAACACATCGGCTGTTTTCCCGTCCGCGCCCTTAATCGTAAGCGAACCCGAGCGGTTTATCCTCACCGCCGTGTATTTTTCACCGTTATATTCGACCGTCCGACCGACGGTGTACGAATATTCATTCAGAAGTCCGACGAGACTGTCAATCTCTTCATTATCATCGGATGTAATCTTCTTATTAAAAACAAGGTCGTCGAGAATATTTATAACGTCGGCAATAAGCGAAATATTATCCCCGCCGAACGATTTTAAGTTAAGCGAACCCGCCTTGTTATTTATATCGTCGGGGAAATCGGACGTGTCGGTGTTGATTCCGATGCCGGCGACGGCGGTAATATCACAGCCCGAAACGAGCGTTTCGACGAGGATTCCGCAGATTTTTCTGTTATTTAAACAGATATCGTTCGGCCACTTTATAAGCGCGCCGCACCCCGTGACGTTTTTTATCGCCTGTCTGACGGCAAGCCCCGCAGAAAGAGTCAAAAACGACAGATATTTTTCGTCCGAAGTGAATTTATACGGAACGGAAAAATAAATTCCGCCGTGCGAATAAAAACTCCTGCCGAGCCGTCCCCTGCCTGCGGTCTGACAGTCCGAAACGGCAACGGGCATGGAATCCGAAACATTATTTTTAAGATAAAGATTCGTAGAATCTATAACGTCGAAATACTCGAATTTACGCCCTTTGCACAGCAATTCAAGCCTTTTTTCATTTTTCGCAATTCTCATATTTCGACCCTGCCCGAGCAGATATCGTATATGACCTCGGCAAACATTTTCGCGCTTAAAATAAGGTCGTCGATATACGAAAATTCGTCCGCGCCGTGCATGAAATTGTCGACTCCGGGCATGGCGCATCCGAACGCAACTCCGCCGTCGATATCGTGGACGTACGTTCCGCCTCCGATTGCGAGGCATTCTCCCTTTTTGCCGGTGCAGTCCTCGTAGACGTTCAGAAGTTCCCTTACAAACGGCGAATCAGACGGAGTATGATGAACCTCGGAGAGTCTCGCTTTTTTTATTATAATGCCGTTGTATTTAAACTTATCGGTGATAATATTTTTAATTCTCTCCCCGTCTCCGATTGTCGGGAAGCGGATGTCAAGCGTACCGGAGAGAATATTGTTCTCTATTTTCAGCGTACCGAAACTGCACGTAAGAGAGCCGAAATTTTTATCGTCCGACTTAATCCCCGCGCTTTTTCCGTCGGTCTCGCCGTGCGGGAACATGTTATTCAAAGCCTTTAATTTAATAAACGAATCGCTGTCAATATCGAATGAGCTTAAAAGTGAAATCAGAGCCGTCTGCGCGTTTATGCCCGTTTCCGGCTGGGCGGCGTGCGCGTTTTTTCCGACGGATATAAATTCGACGTCCCCGTCCGCGGCTTTCGAACACGTAATTTCTGCACCCGTTTTCTCTGAATAAATCCGAGCCGATTCTAAACAATTATTAAATTCGACGCCGTGAACGACAGCCCGGGCGATTCTCGGGACGACGTTAGACGTAACGCCTCCGGAGAATGAAACTACACGTTTTTCTGTAATTTTATCGTTTAACTGCGCGGAAAACTCGGGCACAAACCTGCCCTTTTCCGTATTTATAAGAGGATAATCCGCGTCGGGCGAAAAGACTGCGGGAGGGGGCGGATTCTTTTTAAAATAATAAGCTATGTCCTCGCTTCCCGTTTCCTCCGCGCTTCCTAATATAATGCGCGCGTTGTATTTTAAATCGGGATAAAGCGTTTTGACCGCGTGAAACGCGTACATTGCCGCAACCGCGGGACCCTTATCGTCCGCGGTGCCCCTGCCGATTATCTTATCGCCCTTTACCGTCACGTCAAACGGCGGACAGCTCCAGCCGTCGCCCGCTTCGACAACGTCGAGGTGAGCCAGAACGCCGAGCTTCGTCTCGTTGTTATTAAGAGAGGCTGTTATAACGTAGTTGTCGACGTTTTTGTTATCGAGGTTTAGTTTATCGAGTATCGCCGTGCCCTCTTTCAGCGCCTCGGCGCATTTTTCACCGAACGGACAGCCGTCCGAAGAAGCGCTTCTTACGCTCGCGATTTTTACGAGAGCGCGTATGTCGTTTATGATATCGTCCCTTTTCGAGTCGATAAATTCGCTTATCTTCTTATTCATATCAATACTTAATCTTAACTACGGCTTTTCTTACCTTTACGCCGTTTTCTGAGTCGGGAGCAACGCACGGTCTGTGCGCTTCGTACGGATAGATAACGGCAAAATCGTCCTCTTTGTAAACAAAGGAAACGTCCGCGTCCGTATTCTTTAAAAACGCGATATCGCTCTGCTCGTATTCGTCGGTGATTATCTCCATTTTTCCGGTATCGTTTTCGTTTACGAGGTCAATTCTCTCCGCGCCTTCGATAACGCACTGGATGTCTATCATCTTCGCGTGCGCTTCGTATTTGCACTCGTCAGCGGGCTTGTTCGTATACGTGTTGATATTGACTTTTACGAGTCCCGGCACCAATTCGTAGTTTCCGTCCCTGACGTTTTTTGCGTTCTTTAAAAATTCGAACGCCTCTTTGAATCCCTCGTGAGCGGAGTAATATCTGTCCGCATTTTTTAAATTATCGATTATCATATTAAAACACTTCCGTTAATTTTTTTTCGCTTTTTAACGTAACCGAGACTATCTCGGGCGAATTATTTATTCTGAACGGGAAAACGCTCTGCCCGATTCCCCGGCTTACAACCATCTGAGTTTTGCCCGAAGAATATATACCCTCGGTATACTCGGGGAAAAATCCCTGCCCCGGGGCTGCGACACCGCCGATAAACGGGAGAATGAACTGCCCGCCGTGCGCGTGACCGGTGAACGCAAGCTGAACGCCCGACGCGCATATCTCGTCAAAATATTCGGGACGGTGAAACAGCATTATGTTGTACATATCATCTCTTACAAGCTCCGTCATTGTACGCTCGATAAGAGCCCGGCGCTTGTCCGTATCGCCGAAAAACTCGGGGTCGATAATGCCGATAAGATTTATTTTCGCGCCGTCTTTTTCCAAGAAAACCGACTCGTTTTCAAGCTCCTTAACGCCGTATAATTTAAACGCTTCCCGCATTTTTTCATACTGCTCTTCTTCCCTTGCCTCATGGTTTCCGCTGACGAAATAAACGTCGGCAATCTTAACAAGGCGCGATATTATTTCAATCGAATTTTCACACGACGGAGGATAGGACGAAACGATATCGCCCGTTATAAAAATAACGTCGGGATTACAGGATTTTACGCTTTCAAAAAAATCGTCTTTGAACTTCTTATAATCGGCGTTGTGAATATCCGACAGCTGAACGATATTGTACGAATCAAATTCACTCGGAATATCGGGCGAGGAAACGGTAAATTTATCAATGTCGAGCGTTATGTTGCTTTCATATATAAGTGCGCCCGAAATGACCGCGAGAACCAGAACGGCGCAGATAACAGCGGTAATTTTCTTTTTCTTCATAAGACCGCCTCCGACAATTTTTCACATTAAAAATCTTAACATCCGTAATAAAAAAAGTCAAGTAATCTTTCCCTTATAACCGATATATAATCTGATTATAATAAAATATCTTCGGCAGTTTCACTTTTATCCGAAATAGCGTTTATTATTTCCAGTTTTAAGGATTCATCGTCTTCATATGTACCGTCAATTACTGCCGTCATAATACGGAGAAGTAAGTCCTTGTTGATTTTTCCCGCCGCAACCTGATAGCTTATATTTTCCATTATTTTAAAATATGTTTTTGCCACCGACATGTATCCGTTTAACAACAGGAACTGAGCTGTTAATGTTATTGCAAGTCTTTTATTTCCGTCGGCAAAGCAATGAAATTCACATACGCAATAAAACAAATGCGTCATTTTTTCCTCAAAGGTAGGGTAATAATCATCATTTTGAATATTCTGAAGCACGCTTTCCAATCTGCCCAAATCGAAATGCTCGTAAGTCCCGCCTCCGCTGCGAAGAATGGTTTTCTCATGAATGAATTTGGCTTGTTCCAACGAAACGTAAACAATTCCATCCATAATTATTCACGCTCCTTTAATCGTTTCAGCACTTCCTCATTCTCTGCCATTAATTTTTCAAGTTCATCCCCGGCTGTTCCGAGAAATTTTTGATATTCGTCTTTATCCAACGGTTTTATATATTCCGACAGCTGATAATGAAAAGCGTCCCGAAATGCCATATCTCTGCTTGCCATTTTTGTTCTGCCTCTTTGAATAAGCGGTTTCCATAAAGCCATGTTTTCAAATTCTTTAAACAGCTCTTCCGTTTCTTTGACTGAAAGAACATGGTTAACCTCTTCGGCTCTCTTTTGTACAGCGTCGGCTAAACCGCATTCATATGACGCTATAATATCCAATATCTCACTGTAAAATGTGTCCCTGACTTTGTCGGCAGCTTTTAAATCAAGTATTTTTTTATATTCTCTTGCTTTTTCTTTAAAAATGCTGACATATATCATATCCGTAAAGTGAGCATATTTAAATTTATCGTCAACCACATAATTTTTTAACGCGTCTGTAAATTGTCTTCGATAATTATCCTCCTGTAATGAGGAAAACACAAAATCCTTATCGCGCTGATTAATATACTTTGTGCCTCCGCCGGTTTTTTTGTTAATCAAATCAATTACAATATCAAGCATCATTTGTCTTAATATTCTTGCTTTTTCGCTTTCGGATAATAACATTGCCAAATTTAAGAATGCCCTGAAATCAAAAACTCCGAGCATTGTAGTTTTGGCAGGGACATCAATGTCCTTACCAGAAGATGTCACCCCGTTTGACGCAAAATCCTTCAATTTTGCACCCTTGAGCACAACATATCCGTTTTGCGTTAATTCTTCATTATTCTGTTCAATATATCTGCTGATTGTCCTAATGTCGACTTCAAAGAATGATGCTGCCGACTCTTTTGTTAAATAAACACTGCCGTTCCACTTAACGCCGTCTATGCCGGCTTTCTTTTGTATTTCATTAACAGCAAGTTCGTTATTTAAAATATTTTGTCTGTCTAAACGTGAATTTGTCAAATCCTTCAGCATTTTGAACCTCCGAAAACAATAATTTATAATCAAAAAACAATCAATTTTTCAAACCTTTTTATAACTATACCACATTATGATAAAAAAATAAAGGATATAAAAATCGGCGGTTTTACTTTAATTGTTTATTGAAAAACGCGTAAATACATAATATAATTAATATCGGAGGAATCTGAAATGGACAAATACAGAGTTATCGAAGTTAAACAGAGCGTTTTTGAGGACAACAACAAGGACGCCGAAATTCTCAGAAATTCGCTTAAAGAAAAGGGAACCTATTTAATAAATTTAATGTCGTCCCCCGGCGCGGGAAAAACAACGACTCTTACAAAATTAATACCCGAGCTTTCGAAGTCGCTTAAGGTCGGAGTTATGGAAGCCGATATCGACTCGTCGGTTGACGCCGAAACGATTTCAAAGACGGGCGCGAAGGTAATTCAGCTTCATACGGGCGGTATGTGCCACCTCGACGCGGAGATGACGAGACAGGGCGTGAACGAGCTGGGCGCGGACGGACTCGACCTCGTCATACTCGAAAACGTCGGCAACCTCGTTTGCCCCGCAGAATTCGACACGGGAGCCATGCTCAACATGATGATACTCTCGGTTCCCGAGGGTCACGACAAACCGCTGAAATACCCGCTCGTATTCGAAGTTTCGAACGTCTGCGTTATAAATAAAACCGACGTTCTCCCCTATTTCGATTTCGACGTAAAAAAAGTCGAGGAGTTCGCAAAAATGAGGAATCCCGATATTAAATTATTCTTTATTTCCGCAAAAACCGGCGAGGGCATAGGCGAGCTTGCCGAATTTATAAAAGAAAAGGTTTCGGAGATTAAAAAATAATGCACGAACTGGGCATCGCGTTTCACATTTCCGACAGCGTTGAGAAAATCGCAAAAGAGAATAACGTCAAAGCCGTAAGCCGGGTCACGCTCGAGGTCGGCGAGGTCTCGACGGTCATTCCCGATTATCTTACCGACGTGTGGAACTGGAACAGGAAACGAACTCAATATTTAAAAGAATGCGAACTCGAAATAGAAATTATCAAAGCCGTGACGTACTGCGAAGATTGTAAAAAAGAATATCCGACAGTCGAATTCGGCAGGATATGCCCTTACTGCAAGAGCGAAAAAACGTATCTCGTAACGGGAAACGAAATCAATATTAAAGAAATAGAAGTAGAAGACGAAAACGAAGATAAAGATAAAAGTACTTCGTAAAGGCTGAAAATTTACAGACAATACGGGAGTACACAAAAAAGAGAGGAGTAAAAATTATGCCCGAAATGAGCAGCAAATACGTCCCCAGGCACATGCATGACAAAAACCCCGACAAGAGGCTTTTAAAATTCGTACGGGGCGTTACGGACAGAGCCGACGGTAAAATAAAAGGCGTAAAAGTTGAGGATCCCGAATACTGGGGACTCGCGTGCATTTTCGAGGACGAGATGAGCAAACAGGATAAGGATTATTCGCTCGATTTGCTCATTCAGATGAAAACGAGAAAGAAATATCCGTATTCCGACATGATTGACATGTGCAAAAAGGCGAATATGGACAACGAGACCGCCGACAGAATCATGGACATGCTGTCCGTTTTCGGAATGCTCGAATACGATTACGGCGACCGCTACACAAAGGACGGTCCGATTCCCGGCGCGCCGAGAAATAAACAGGCGAGAAATTACTGGGTTCCGCTGTTCGTCCCCGGCTCCGCAGAGTACACAAACATGAACACCGCGCTCATGGACAGACATCCCGAGCTTGCAATGTTTTTTGAACGCATGACGTTCCTCCCGCTCGAAAAGGTTACCGCGATGGTTCCGCCCGGAGGCGCTGGAATCGGCATGCACGTAATCCCCGTTGAGCAGGCGATATCCATGGAGAACACGACCATGGACATAGAGCATTTGTCATATTGGCTGAAAAAATACGAGGGACACCTCGGCGCTTCGATATGCTCGTGCCGTTACGGCAGAAAACAGCTTGACGAGGGATGCGCCGACGATTACCGCGACTGGTGCATAGGCGTGGGCGACATGGCGGACTACTGCGCAGAAACGGGCAGAGGTCATTCGATTACATACGAAGAGGCAATGGATATATTAAGAAGAGCCGAGGACAACGGATTCGTTCATCAGGTAACGAATATCGACGGCGAGAATAAAATATTTGCGATATGCAACTGCAACGTCAAAATATGCAATGCGCTTCGTACGAGCCAGCTTTTCAACACTCCCAACATGTCGGCTTCAGCTTACAGAGCGCACGTCGATAAATCAAAATGCGTAGCGTGCGGTCAGTGCGTCGAGTACTGCCCCGCGGGCGCGCTCAAACTCGGACAGAAGCTTTGTAAAAAGGACGGCAGCGAGGTAAAATATCCGAAACAGCTCCTCCCCGACGACAACAAGTGGGGCAAGGACAAGTGGGACGAGGATTACAGAGACAAGAACAGAATCAACTGCCATGACACCGGAACCGCCCCTTGCAAAACGGCATGTCCCGCGCACATAGCCGTACAGGGCTATCTCAAAAAGGCGGCGCAGGGCAAGTATAAAGAGGCTCTCGCTCTTATAAAGAAAGAAAATCCGTTCCCCGCAGTCTGCGGACGAATCTGCAACAGGCGCTGTGAGGAAGCGTGCACGAGAGGTACGGTCGACGAAGCCGTTTCGATTGACGCTGTTAAAAAATTCATAGCTTCAAAGGATTTAACCGACGAACACCGCTACGTACCCGAAATCGTCGTGGCTTCCAACATGGGCAGATGGAAAGAAAAGATTGCGATAATCGGCGCGGGGCCCGCAGGACTTTCGGCGGCATTCTATCTTGCGCAGATGGGCTACTATCCCACGGTATTCGAAAAGAATGAGAAGCCCGGCGGTATGCTCACGTACGGAATTCCGTCGTATAAGCTCGAAAAGGACGTTATAGACGCCGAAATCGAGATTATGAAAGAGATGGGAGTCGAAATTAAATGTTCGGCCGAAGTCGGAAAAGATATTACCATCGACGAATTAAGAAAACAGGGATATAAGGCGTTCTATATTGCAATCGGCTGTCAGGGCGGAAGATACCCGGGCATTGCAAACGAAAAGGCCGAGGGCGTTACAACGGCTGTCGAATTTTTAAAGCACGCGAACACGGGCGAAATTAAATTCTCCGACGAGACGGTTGTTGTCGGAGGCGGTAACGTCGCAATCGACGCGGCGCGCGTCAGCGCGAGAAGCGGAGCGACAAAGGTAACGATGTTAAGCCTCGAACAGCGCAATGAAATGCCCGCTTCGAAAGAGGAGATTGCCGAAGCCGAGGAGGACGGAGTCGAAATTAAATCCGGCTGGGGTCCCGTTGAGGTTATCGCCGAAAACGGCAAAGCAACGGGCGTTAAATTCAGAAAATGCATAAGCGTATTCGATGAAAATCATAAATTCGCGCCGAAATTCGACGACGGCGAGACGATAATCGTACCCGCTTCCAAGGTTATATTCGCAATCGGTCAGGCTATCGAATGGGGTTCGCTCATTGAAAATGAGAATATCGAATTCGTACACGGCAATTATCCGAAAGCGGATTCGCTTACCTATCAGACGAAAACCGACGATATATTCGTAGGCGGAGACGTTTACACGGGTCCGAAATTCGCAATCGACGCTATCGCGGCGGGTCACGAGGCGGCGGAATCGCTCCACCGTTTCGTTCAGCACGGACACATGACGATCGGAAGAAACAGACGCGAATTTATCGCCCTTAATAAGGACGACATAAGTCTCTCTTCGTACGACACGGCGGGCAGACAGTACGCTTTCGACGAGGAAAAATCAAAGAATCCGTTTAAGGATACGCATGGCACGCTCACCGAGGAGCAGGTAAAAATCGAGACTGCGAGATGCCTGGGCTGCGGAGTTACCGTCGCAGACCAAAACCGCTGTATCGGCTGCGGAATATGCACGACGAAATGTAAATTCGACGCGATTTCGCTTCACAGAGACATGCCCGAGGCGAGCAAAATGACCGTCGCAGAGGATAAATTCAAATATATTTTACCCTATGCGGCAAAACGCGCGGTCAAAATCGTTAAGAAAAACGTCTTTAAAAATAAATAAATATAAATTTTATGCGTTTTATTTCAATGCATATATAAAAACCCCGATTTGTCAATACCGGCAAATCGGGGATTATTATATTCAATTACAAATCATACACGTTCGAATAATTTGTTCGTGCCGACCGGGGGGAATATTCGTCGAGGGTGACGGTTATGTCCGATTTTGCGCCGTTTCGGCTGACGGTAATTTTAACGCTGTCGCCCGCTTTGAACGCGGTAAGGTACGTTTTCAGCGTAGAAACCGAGTCGACCGCGTAGCCGTCGATTGCGACAATCGTATCATTCTCCTTAATGCCCGCTTTCTGCGCGGCGGTGCCGTCTCCGACAGCCATTACCTTCGCGCCGGCGGCGGAGGCGTTATAAAATGAAAAATACGAATAGCTTCTGTAGCCCGCGTCGTAAACCGAAACGCCGAGCGAAGCTTTGCCCGAGACGTAGCCCTGATTGATAATATCGTCAATCATACTGCGCACGTCGTTTATCGGAATGCAGAAACTCAGACCCTCAATCGAACTAGAGGCGTATTTTGCGGTCGCAATGCCGACGACGCTTCCCGTAGAATCGAATACAGGGCCGCCCGAGTTGCCCGAGTTTACGGCGGCGTCGGTCTGAAACATGTTTATAAGCGAGCCGTCGTCGCTTTTAATAAGCCTGTTGAGCGCGCTGACGACGCCCGAGGTGAGCGTATATGTCAGATCGCCGAGCGGGTTGCCGATAACATAAACGTTGTCGCCGACGCTTATCGACGAAGAATTTCCGTACCTGACGCTCTGGAACGAATCGCCCTCGATTTTCAATACGGCGATGTCGTTGCTCTCCTCATATCCTATGAGCTTCGCGTCGTATTCTTTGTTATTATAAGTCGTGACCTTATAGCTTTTTCCGCCCTCGACGACGTGATAATTCGTAACGATATATCCGCTGTCGGTGACTATAAATCCCGACCCCGACGATGTCGACGACGACTGATAAATTCCCGCCGATGTTCCCGTAGTTTCGACGTAAACGACGGAATTTACGCAGTTTTTATAAACTTCCTTCGCGCTTAAAACAGTTTCTTTTTCGTCGGACGAATCGCTTTTTGCCGCCGTGCCCTCGCCGGAGTTTACACTGTTCGAATCCTCGCCGTCCTTAGAATAAAGCGCCTCAATATTTTTCCGGCTCTCGTCCTCAGCCGGCTGATTCGCCGCATCGGACTGCGTTGTTTCGGGAGTTTTTGTCTCGGTTTTAAAATGAACGGCGGTAAGTCCGCCGCATACTCCGCCGATAAGCGCGCAGACAATGCACATGACGGGAATCAGAATTTTTAATTTTAAAGTATCGTTTTTTTTCTGTTTTGAAATGACGGGAGGTTTCGGCGCCTCGGGGGTAAATGACGAAAATCCGTTGCCCTGATACTGCGCATCAACACGCTCGGGCTGAGGTTCGCTTTGATTATCAAAATCAGAGCCGGAATAAGACCCGTCGTTTTCCGAATTGTTATTATGATAAAAATCGGAATCCATTACGAATGCACTCCCTTGCAGACTTCATACGCCGTGTTTTTAAGACGGACGGTCAGTTCCTTATCGACAAACGGCAGACGGTAGGTGTTGTTTCTGACGTCTTTGCCGGTAAGCGCACAATACCACACGGCGCCCGCGATAAAATCGCCCGCCCTGTTGCCGTGAATTCCGTCGCCGGTAAGCTCCGTATTATAATTCTCACGCTCAAATCCGAACGCCTCGCCTGCGGGGATAATTCCGTCGGCGGAGCACTCCTTTGCCGATTTTTCGTACGCGTTTCTGATTTGGGACTGCATTTTGTTACAGTCCCTGTTATAAAAATCGAATTCGCCGCCCGTATAAAGAGAGTCGTAAGCCCATGTCTCGTGCAGAAGAATTTTCGCGCCGGGGCATTTTTCCCTGATATGATTACAAAGCTTGTTATCATACGGCGTATAGGTGTCCGCCCTGCCCGAGAGAGCCGCGGACTGCTGGAGCGTTATTACGTCCCAGTCCTCCCATCCGAGAGCGCGGTCGAGGGTAAAATCCTCGATTTCGTTTAACTTAACGTAACCCTCGTCGTAATACTCAAAGATATATGTCCCCTTATCCGAATTCATACCGTCCGCATAATCCGCAAGCGAGCAGTGCTCGGCATAGAGGTTTGCAAGAATCATGCTTACGCCGTCGCACTTTGCAATCTTGGGCAGATATCTGTGCGCGCATCTCGAGAGTCCGTTTCCGATTGATAATATCTTCATATTTTTTTCACCTGCTCTGCACGGGGTGAAACCCGTATATTACAAAACGGTGTACATTGACGAGGCGTTGTCCTTAGTTGCGTATTCGTTAATGTTCTCGACTCTGACCCTGGTAAGATTCGAGCCCATGCGAATCTCGATAATATCGCCTATTTTAACGTCATACGAAGCGCGTACGCTCTTGCCGTTAACGTCTACGTGTTTTGCGTCGCAAAGCTCGTTTGCCACTGTTCTGCGTTTTACAAGTCTTGACACCTTTAAATATTTGTCAAGTCTCATTTTATTCACCGCTTTCTATTTTAAATTTTAAACTTAAACTATTCTTGAACGATTGTAAATTAATAATAAAAACGAGTAAGTCCGTTTTTTACTTTTGACAAAAAAACAAAAACCGGAAGAAGCAACAATTTCGCTCTTCCGGTTCTCGGGTCAAATGCCCTGATTATTCTGCAACTGCTTTTTTAAGAGCGGAGCCTGCTTTGAATGCGGGAACCTTTGTTGCGGGAACTGCGACGGTCTCGCCCGTTCTGGGGTTACGGCACTCTTTAGCCGCTCTGTCGCGTACCTCAAATGAACCGAAGCCGATGATCTGAACGCCTTCGCCCGAAGCAAGAGAATCGGCAATGCCTGCGAATACAGCGTTAACCGCCTTCTCAGCGTCTTTCTTGGAAATCTCAGCTTTAGCCGCAACGGCAGAGATAAGTTCTGACTTATTCATTGATTTATCCTCCTAAATTTTTATATCCAAAGCTTACGCTTTATTTGGTTAATTTCTTAGCCTCGTCCCAAAGAACGTCAAGTTCCTCGATTGAAGCCGATTTCATATCGATATTTCTTTGTTTTGCGAGCTCCTCCGTTATTTTAAAACGGGAAGCAAACTTGTCCGAGGACGCAGTAAGCGACTCCTCCGCCTCAACGCCCGTAAATCTCGAGGCATTGACGGCGGCGAAAAGCAAATCGCCGAGTTCGTCCGAAATTTTCGCCTTATCGCCCGAGACAATAGCCTCCCGAAGCTCCGCGGTTTCCTCTGTTATCTTATCGAACGCGCCGTCGATCGAGTCAAAGTCAAAGCCTGTTTTGGCGGCTCTTGACTGAATCTTTGCAGCGCGCATCAACGCGGGAAGCTCCCGGGGAATCGAATCAATCGACTCCGCAACGGATTTCTGATGCTTCGTCCTGCGTTTGATCTCGTCCCAGTTGGTAAGAACCTCGTCCGCCGTATCGGCTTTAACGCCGCCGAAAACGTGCGGGTGACGGATAATCAGCTTCTTGCATATACCGTCGGCGACGTCGTCAAAATCAAACGTACCGTTTTCGCGCTCGATATCAGCATGGAACGCGACCTGTAAAAGCACGTCGCCGAGTTCCTCGCACAAAAGCGTTTTATCATCCTTATTAATAGCCTCTACGACCTCGTACGTCTCCTCGATAAAATCCTTTTTTATCGAAGCGTGGGTCTGCTTAATATCCCACGGGCATCCGCCCGGAGCGCGCAGAATCCGCACTATTTCAATAAGATCGTTTATATTATACTTATCTTTAAATGAAAAATCAACAGCCATTTCTATAAACTCCCGCGAAATATTATTTTAACCTATAAAATTAAATTTTGCAAGTACTTTACAGATTTTTTCGCCCTTAGGCATCATCTTTACGTCATCTTCGGATATTGAACGCGAGAAAAGGAGCGCCAGAGCGTAAACGACGACCGCGATAACGATAGCGATAAGTGCCGAAATGTTTGAAGCCGACATCAGCCCCTCGGACGCAAAATGCGAAGAGAGAATCCTCTCCAAAAGACCCGCGCCCGACCATGCCGCTGCCGCACACATCAGCGAGCAGATAAGGGGCTTAATAAACGCCGAGACAAAGTTAATCTTAACATTGCAGTATCTGATAAGCGCGATAAGATTTATAACGCAGGTTACAAGATAGCATGCGACGGTGCCGATTACCGCGCCGTAAATATTAATTTCGGGAATCGAGATGAACGCAAAATTCAAAACAACCTTAAGCACGGCGCCTATTGCGACGGAAATGACGGTGATTTTCGTCTTGCCTATCGCCTGGAGCATGTAGGTAAGAGGCTGGGAAACAGCCATGAAGCAAATCGTAACGCCGTACCAGAACATGACCTTTGACGAAATTGGAACGGCGGAGAGCGTTTCGGGCGAAGAGAAGTAGAGTATGTTGAGTATCTGTTTCGAGAGAACCGCCATGCCGAATCCTGCGGGCAATGCTATCATCATGCACACTCTGATAACCGACTCAATCGAGGATTTGATTTCGTGCTTTCTCTTAAGCGTCCACGCTTCCGACAGAACGGGAATCGCGCTGACGCCGAGCGTGAGGGTGAGCGTCGGAATCATATTTTTAAAGTCGACCGCCGTTTCGTACGCGCCGTAGAGGTAGTTTTTCCAGTCGTCGCGGACGGTATTCGCAAGGGATGTGCCGTACATGGACTGAATAACGTCCCCGTGCTCGGTAATAAGATACGCGAGCCTGTTCTGAATCGACCACGAGTCTATTATGTTAATTAAATTGAATATAAGAGTACTTGCGACAATCGGAATTGAAATTGCAAGAAGCTCCTTCGCAATCGCCTTAACGTTCGACGGAACGGGCGAATGTTCAAGCTCCGAATGAGTAATGCTGTCGCCGCTTAACTTATGTCTTAACACTAAGAAGATCGTCGACATTACGGTACCAATCGTAACGCCTCCGATACCGCCGGCGGCGGCGAACGGATAGATTGCGCTCATTATCTCCTCGCGAGTCGTAGTTTCGGTTACCAAAAGTCCGAATACGGTTCCCCCGGGTACTGCGTTCTGAAGCGCGGCGGCAATTATGAGTTTAGAAAACACAAGACCGAACACGAGTTTGCCGAGAGCCTCCAAAACCTCGCTCGCCGCAGTCGGGATCATGTTTTTAAGACCGTTGTAATAGCCCCTGTACGCCGACATCAGACAGCAGAAGAATACCGACGGGGCTATAACGATTATCGCGTATACGGCGTTAAAATTATTAATAGAGAGAACGTACGGGTACGCCATTGCGAAAATTACGGCGGTGCCGATTATTCCGGTAACGAGAAATACGCGTTTTGACGCTTTCAGTACGTTTCGTACGTCGCGGTACCTTTCGAGCGCGACATAGTGCGATACGGTTTTCGAAATAGCTACGGGCAGACCTGCCAGCGCTATGGAGTAAACGGGGATAAAGAGATTGTAAGCCGTGGAATAATAACTCTTGCCGACGGGTCCCAAAATGCTCGTAAGCGGGATTTTGTATACCGCGCCTATGACCTTGACTATTACCATCGACAGAACGAGCCACATCGCGCCGCCTAGCAGATTCTGTTTCTTCCTGCCTTTAACGGATTCAGCCATTTACATCCGTCCTTTCGTTTTTGTAAAATTCGGAAATTCTCTTTTTGCGGTCGTTCAATTCGTCAAAACGGCTTATGTATTCATACGGATATTTGAAGTTAAAAATGCGTTCGACGTTATTTGAACCGGGGTCCTTAAGCTTCGTGACCGCGCCCGCGCCCGAGGCGAGGACGGTATGAACTTCCTCCATCATATATATATTGTACAAACACTCTTTATCATGCCTGCTGTAGCCTGTATTTTCGTTATTGCCGACGCATTTGCTCTGGCGGTACATGTAGTACGGGGCATAGCCCGCGCTTCTTAAATTTTTCGATGAGCGTGAGAGCATTTCGACGGTATCTCTTGAAACGGAATCGATATGCCCCTCGGTAACGAGCGACGACGCACGTTTGAGAGCCAGCGTGTGAACTGTGATATTCTCCGCCGACAATTCTATCGCCTTATTAACGCTCATTTCGAACGTATCGGGATTGTCGCCGGGAAGCCCCGCGATTAAGTCCATATTGATATTGTCAAATCCGATTTCCCGCGCCTTCATAAACGCCCTGACGGTGTCCTCGGATGTGTGAGCCCTGCCTATATTTTTTAATACGGGATCGACGAACGTCTGCGGATTTACGCTGATTCTGCCGACTCCGGCGTTCTTTAAAACTCTTAATTTATCCTCGTCTAAAGTGTCGGGGCGTCCCGCCTCGACGGTATATTCGCGCACGTTTTTCATATCGAAATTCGCGCTGACAGCGTCGGTTATCGCCTTTAAATCCTCGCTCGACAGCGACGTGGGCGTTCCTCCGCCGAAATATATTGTTTCGAGTCTGAGTCCGAGTTCGTCAGCGATTTTACCCGTGAGTTTGAGTTCCTTACACAATAATCTGACGTAATCGGGGATAAGTTTCTTCGCCTGAGCCACGGAGTGCGAGACGAACGAACAGTAACTGCACCTTGTCGGGCAGAACGGAATCGAGACGTAGAGCGAATACGAATTATCATTAGAAAGTGAGATAATCCTGTCCTCGGCTCGCGCGACTTCCATGGCAAGCGACGTTTTTTCGCTTGAAACGACTAATTTATTTTCAAAATAATCCCTCGCGCCATCTTCGCCCGAGCGGGCGATAAGACTTCTCATGAGCTTCGACGGACGGACTCCCGTAAGGATTCCCCACGGCGGAGTATAGCCCGTGTATTCGCTCAGTATTTCGTAAACGCCGAGTGCGCCGAGACGCTCCGTCTCCTTATCATCGGGGGAGGGGACGGAATATTTCCGTTCGTACTCACTGCCGTTTATTTTGATTTTTACGTTCAGAATGTTGTTTTCGTCCGTTCTGAGTTCGGCGAAAGAACCCGAACCGGAATTCGAATCCGAATATTCGAGCTTTTCAAACGGAAAAAATATTCTGATTATATTCTCCGTTTCGTATCTGAACGGAAAGTTTATGAGTACGAGACGCATTTATCTTATTCCTCTTAAAATTCTGTTATGTTCACGCTCGTATGACAGAGTCGTGCTTATATTGTGCCCGGGGTAAACCGTGTAGTCGCCCTTGAGCGCAAAAAGGCGGTATATAGAGCGTTCGAGATCCGCGGGACTTGAGCCGAAAAAGTCGGTGCGTCCGTAGGTGAATCTGAAAAGCGTATCGCCCGTAAAAAGTATATCGCCTAATTTGTACGTAACCCCGCCGCGCGAGTGACCGGGCGTGCTTATCACTTCGATTTCATTCTGACCCAAAGTTAACTTATCGCCGTCGTGAAGGACAATGTCCGCCTTCGCGCCTTTTCTGAACGAACCGGGGGCGAATCCGTCGGCAAGGCTCATTTTAGGGTCGTTCAGGCACGCCTCGTCAGGAGCGCTTATGCAGATTTTCATCTCGGGGTGATTCTCCTTAAGCGCGGGAACGCCAGAAATGTGGTCAAAATGACCGTGGGTTAAGAGAATGTATTTTAATTTACGAATTCTTTTGTCCCTGAGCGCGTTTTCCAGCTCCGGGGTATAATCGCCCGGGTCGATAACGGCGCACTCTCCGCTTAAAACGTCGGTGACGATATAGCAGTTCGCGCCGAGCGCGCCCAGAGGCATGGTTTTTACAATTATATTTTCCATATTTTACACGTTCCAGATATCCGTATCGTACAGTATTGTGACGGGGCCGTTGTTTACAAGCGAGACCTCCATGTGTTCGCCGAAAATTCCGTGCTCGACTTTCTTAACGCCGTTGTCGAGAAGGCACTGCATGAAGTATTCGTATAATTCGTTTGCCGTCTCGGGCTTCGCGGAATTTATGAACGACGGGCGGTTGCCCTTTTTAACGTCGGCGCACAGCGTAAACTGCGAGACGACGAGGATTTCGCCGTCTATGTCGAGAATCGACTTGTTCATCTTGTCGTTATTGTCGGTAAAAATGCGAAGCGAAGCCGTCTTTTTCGCCGTGATTTCGGCGTGCTTCTTCTCGTCGCCGTCCATAACGCCCAGCAGAATCATATAGCCCTCGCCGATACTGCCAACCGTTTCGCCGCCGACCGCGACGGACGCGGATTTTACTCTTTGAATTACAGCTTTCATGGTGAATTTATCCTTTAATGTTTAAAATGTTGGGGTGTGCGAATAATGAATCTGTCTGCCGAATGTGTTTTCCGCACAAATTTATTTGCTAAGGAATTGACAAAATATGTAGGGGAAGACGT
>DJEG01000134.1:0-11568 GCA_002431305.1 Ruminococcaceae bacterium UBA5904
TGGTGGACCCGAAGGGAGTCGAACCCTCGACCTCTCGGATGCGAACCGAACGCTCTCCCAACTGAGCTACGGGCCCAAACAACATTTGATATTTTATCACTATTGTTATAAAAAAGCAAGTATAAAATTAAAAAAATTTTATTTTTACCTTTAATTATAGTTATATATTGCCTTTTTGATATCAATTTGATAGAATAGAAATGTTATAAATATTAGGAGTGATTTATATCAATAAATATCTTATAGTAAACGCCGACGATTTCGGTCTGTGCGAATCGGCAAACAAAGCGTGCATGGAACTTTTTGAAACCGGCAATCTGTTATCATCCACTATCATGATGGTATGCCCCGGAGCGGAAGAAGCCGTAAAATTTGCAATCGACCACCCCGAATACGCAATCGGCGTACATACGACGTTAACTGCCGAGTGGCAGAAATACAGATGGAAACCATTAACTGACGGTAAAAGTCTGCTTGACAAGGAAGGCTATATGTGGCATGAGAGCGACATGGTCGAGCTGCATACAAAATCAAGCGAGGTCGAGGCGGAAATCCGCGCACAGATAGACAAGGCTCATGCAATGGGAATGAAACCGTCGCACATAGACAACCACATGGGTTCTTTATACGGCTACAACACAGGCAGATTCGGTTTTCTGAAAATGGCGTTAAAAATTTGTCATGACTACGGATACGCGTACAGAGTACCGCTTTACGTTACGAAAAGCACAAACCCGAGAGGCGTTCCATATCCCCTGTTCAAGGCTCTTACGGGGCTTATACGCTACTGGGTAAAGAAATACGACGTTATAACGCCCGACTATCTTATATTCCCCGACTGGAAAGTTCCGCATATTCGCGAAAGCTATGAATCGTACAGAAAAATCATACTCGACGTATGGACAAATATTCCAGACGGTGTAACGGAGACTTTCATTCACCCAGCTGTCGAGAGTGACGAATTAAAGGGCATTACAAACGCGTGGCAGTGCAGAGTATGGGAATATGAACTGATGAAAGACCCGTACACGCATCAGTATCTGAAAGATCACGGAATCGAAATGATAACGTATCGAGAACTAATCAAAATGAAATCAAAATAAAGATTTACGGCGAGGTTCGTTTGAACCCCGCCGATTTTTTATTTAATATAAAGTTTTAATGTCTTAATCTCAAACGGTTTGAATATAAGTTTCAGTTTACCGTCGGAAAGAACGAGTTTTTCGTCCTTTTCCTCCATAAGATTACATTCGAACGCTTCCTTAACGTCAAGTCCGAATGAAACTTCACAGTTTGTACGGCTGTTCCATGTCTCATACATACGAACGATAACCGCGTCGGAATCCTCCGCTTTTTTAACAGTCTCGATAATAACGTTGGACTTATTGACATTGACGAGCGAAAACTCGGTCGGAAGAGCACCGGATTTACCCTCTGCCGTAAAGCTTCTTAAAGGAACGTTTATGTCGTAAGCCTCGTTAACTACGCCGGATGAGCTGACATCGCCGGAATGAGCGTACATTGAATATACAAACGTATGACGTTCTCTGTCCTGGAGATGATTAGGCGAGGTCGCGCTTCTTAAAAGTGTAGGCTTAATGTGTAAATCCTTGACCGTCCATCCGTATTTACAGTCGTTTAATACGGAGAAACCGAATCCGTTATCCGAAAGATCAGCCCACTTATGACCGCAGACCTCAAACTGCGAGTAATCCCACGTCGTGTTTTCGTGCGCGGTACGTTTAAGGTTACCGAACTGAATATCAAACGTCGCGTTTACGGCGTTAACGTCTACGGGATAGTCCGCTTTGAGAGCAATACGCTCCTCCTGCCAGTCAACATCATAGAATATATCGATTCTGGCAGTGTGAGGATAGAATACATAATACTGCGTAATATGCGATTTATTGAATGTTCTGTCGACTTTTAATACCGTGCGTACCGCGCCGTGTTCAACGATTTCGGAGTTATCAACGTTATCGATATTCCAATACTTCTCACCGTAGTAGCACTTGATGTCCCACGCCTCGTGGTTATGAGGTCTGTCCTCGTACGCTATAAGTCTGCCTAAAACGTCGTTTTCCTTTGAAACGCATCTGTCTGCCGATTTATCATAATACGAAGCTATATTCATATTGCCGTCGAATTTAACCGTGTAGTAATCATTTGTAAATTCGTTGTTTTCGCTCTTTACGGCGTCTTCGGACTCAACAGCCGACTCAACGATTCTGAACGTCTTATATCCCTTAGCCGGAACATCCGAAGCGAAAAATGCGAGTTTGCCGTCGTACGTTGTCTGCGAGGGCATAACCTTGCCGTTCATATCCTCGATATGAAATTCACCGTTTTCGGGCATGTCGGCAATAACAACGGAGCTTCTTGCAAATCCCAACGTATTGAATACAACGATAATTTTACCGTCCGCATTAATAAGGGAAGCTACTGCGGATTCGCTCTCGCCTGCCATTTCGGAACCCTCTTTGGCAATGAGTTCATACTGTTCTTTCGAATCCTCGTAAACGGCGGCAATCGATGAGCCGGGAATGATATCGTGGAACTGATTGAGAAGTATAATCTTCCATCCCGCAAGAAGTTTATCGGACGGATAATCCTTTGACGCAAGAAGATTTGCAAGTACGCCGAGTGTCTCCGCGTCCTGATAAAGATACTCGCTCTTTCTGTTATACTTCTTATTTCTGCTCTGTGCGGTGAGCGTTCCGCGGTGGAATTCGAGGTACAATTCGCCCGCCCATACGGGAAGTCTGTCGCTGTCCTTTACTTCCGACGCGAGTCTGTCGAAGAAATCGCGCGCAAACTCCTGTTTGACAGTCGGACAGCCGGGGATGCCTTTTTCCATTCGTCTGCCGTGTTCGAGCATGTCTCTCGTCGGACCTCCGCCTCCGTCGCCCCAGCCGTAGGAGCAAAGAACGTTTTTATTAAGATCCTTATTCGAATAACGTCTCCATCCGCCGATAACCTGATCGGGAGAAAGATATCCGTTATACGTAGTCATAAAGCCCTTGTCGTCACAGCTCTGTGTCGGGATGAAGTGAGAGAGAACCTCGGTTCCGTCGATACCGCGCCACATAAACGTGTCGAACGGGAATTTATCAAACTCGTTCCACGAAATTTTCGTAGTCATGAAGTAATCTATATCTGATTTTCTGATAATCTGCGGGAGCGCGCCGGAATAGCCGAATACGTCGGGCAGCCACATAATGCGGTTATCGACTCCGAATTCCTTTTTGAAAAATCGCTTTCCGACTAAGAACTGTCTTACGAGCGATTCGCCCGATACGACGTTTGTATCGCTCTCGACCCACATGCTTCCCTCGGGTTCCCAGCGTTTTTCTTTGATAAGCTCTTTTATTTCCTCATATAATTCGGGATAATCCTGTTTTACGTAATCGTAAATCTGCGCCTGCGAAGACATGAATTTATACTCGGGATATTCTTTCATCAGATTAACGACGCTCGAAAAGCTTCTCGCCGCCTTTTCTCTCGTCTGACGAAGTCTCCAAAGCCATGCTGTATCAATATGAGTATGACCGATCGCGCTCGTAACAACTCCCATATCCGCGCCGTATACGTTCTCTTTAAGATATTCTCTCGCTTTTCTTACGCTGTCATGGAATACCGCGTCGTCGATTGTATTAAGTTCGAGCATGTTAACGGCGGTATTGAGAGCCTTGATAATATCGATTCTCTCCATGTCGTCGTGAGAATAATTATGAGCGGTCTCCCACGGAGAAAGCATGTCGTAATATAAATCCTTAACATCCTCATCAACGGTTTTAAGGTAAGATGTAAGTCTCGTCTTGCCTCTGAACTCCCAGTCGTCGCAGTAAGCGTTGAGAGCGATATCGTAACTTTCCCCCGCTTTTGCATTATCCGAGAGAATAATAAACTGATGATACGGGTCTGCGCCCTGTACGAGCTTACCGTTTACGAATACGATAAACTGCTGGGCACGGCTCTCCCATTCGGAATCGGGATAGGGATTTACCTGATAGATAACTTTCTTACCCGCAAAAGAGTCGGGAATCGTAACAGTCTGCTTAAACCAGCAGTATTCCTCCCTGTAACCCCAGAAATCGTCTTTCCCGAAAGGTTTCCATTCGCCCTCGTTTATCTCGGCAAGAGTATACTGTCCGTCTCTGAAAAGGAACTCGCCCACGTCGATACATTCGGGAAAAATTCTTCCTTTAATCTGATTGATTATCTCTTTTACGCGCGAAGCGAGCATTTTTCGTTCCGAGTTTTTATCACAGAACGGGATATCGAAATGCATAAAATGCCTCCTTTATTTTTTATTTCAATTTGATTATATTGTTAAGCGTATTAAATGTCAACAGTAAATTATACTCTCAATTCAATTGCATAAAGATATTTGCACCTGATCTCATCGGGATTAATATTTTCAAAGTTAAGACAAACCTTTCCATTGTCATCGCTTATCGTAACTTTCGAATCATGAGAGAGCAGACGGGATTTCATAACCGGATTATAATCAATCTCATCAAGCGTTATGCTGCCGAACGGGAAACGGTTTATAATCGCGTATACTTTCTTTCCGTCTTTCGACTTAGTATAATACGTGCCGTTCTGTTCTTTTTTTGTATAGGCGCGCGTTGCGTATATAGCCTCTCCGTTGACTTTGAGCCAGTCACCTATCTGACGTAAACGCTCCTCCATAATGACGGGAATGGTGCCATCAGCAGAGGGTCCAACATTGAGTATAAAATTTCCGCCCTTTGATACGAGAGAACAAAGCATTTCGATAAGCTCTTTCGGTGAAAGATAATCGTCGACTCCCTCAATTCTGTTAAGACCGAAGCTCTTGCCTATGCCTCTGCACTCCTCAAACGGTCTGTCGAGTTCAATATCCTCGATTTTTCTGCCGTTGTCTATAATACCGTACTCGGTTGTAAAATATCCGCCGAGTCTGCCCCTTGTCTCCTTACCCCAGCGGTCGTTTACGACAATATTATCCTTTACACTGCTTTCATTGTAAAGCCATGTAAGAAAGTCGGTCGAATGCCATGTACTGCTGTCGTGATCCCACTCGCCGTCTGTAAAAAGAACGTCGGGTTCATATTTTGAAATAAGCTCCTTTAACATCGGTATAAGATGTTTCTGCGCGTATTCCTCGGGGCATTTCAAATAAAGCGGATGGAACCATTCGTATACGGAATGATATACGCCGAAATGAACGGGCGTGTCTTTCAGTGCTCTTTTTAACTCTGCAAGAATATCAATATGAGGACCTACGTCCACGCTGTTCCAGTTCCACGCATAGTCGGACTTCCAAAGACAGAATCCGTCATGATGCTTTGATGTTATATCAATATATCTCGCGCCCGAATCGACAAAGAGCTTTGCCCATTTGTCCGCATCGAAAAGTTCACACTTGAATCCGCTGACGAAGTCCTCATATTTAAAGTTTTCACCGTAAACTCTCTTGTGAAATTTCGAAACCTCGATGTTTTCATCCTTTAACTGCATCATATACCACTCTGCATACTGACCGTTTTCGGTATACGCGGGAACCGAATACAGTCCGAAATGAATGAATATACCGAATTTTGCGTCCTCGAACCATTCGGGTACTTTACGCTTATTTAACGACTCCCAATTATTCTCAAACATTTTTTTGCTCCTTTATTTATTAAATTTAATTCTGAACGTTTTAACTTCGTTCGGTTTTATATCGAATACGAACGATTTTCCGTTGTGCAAAACAGCTCCTATATCCTTTTCCATAAGATTACATTCCGTTACGCTGTCGATTGAATTGTTAAATTCAATTTCACACTTTCCGCGCGAGGAATACGCTTCAAAGACGCGAAGAATATAACCGTCCGAGTTCTGCGCCATTTTAAACGCGTCAAGAACTATTCCCTCGTATTTTTTCGGCAGCGGAATATTCTCTCTGCACACCCAGCCGTTATGAAGCTTGGAGCTTACGCTTCCGATTATTTCACCGTCGATTTTGATAACGGTTTCACCGCCGAAATTCATATTGAAATACAGCTTTTCGCCGTCCGAGCATACGGGAACGTCGCATTCGCACAAAAACCAAACTGCGTCGTCGTAGCCCGCATACCATCTGTCGCCGACAGTTAATTCTTCAACGGAGTCATACACGGTGAATTTACCGTCTCCGTCATATTTTCCGCACCGTTTTTCCCACTTATCAAGTGTTAAAACAGTTTCGCTTATATACGGTTTCATCATCTCTATGAGATTGGAAAGAACCCTTTTATTAATTGCAGGCAAAACAAAAACCACCGCTCTTTTAATAAGATATGATAACATATATAAAAAGAAAAAGTAAATATATTTCATACTGTTTTATAAAAAAAAGAGACCGGCAAGCAGTCTCTTTTCATAATCACTCAAGGTTTATTGTTATGTGTTCACCTTTTTCGGTATCAATATCGACGATTTTGTCTATTGATTCGCCGTTTACAAGCTCTGAAATTTTATCCGCCGTTTTGTTGTCAAGCCCGAACACTCTTACTATTTTCAGTCCCGATTTCACGAACGAAAAAGGAATTCTTATCGTATTTTTCTTCCCGTCCGGCTGGGTTATGTTAATGCAGACATTCTTTTTATAGTTGTTTTCGCTTTTTGCGCTGTCAGCATCGATTTTATACGCCGACGAGATAATATCGTCGTTCTCGCTTCTTAACAGCTCGTCAACGCTCACCGAGAAAAAATCCGATATATCCGTAAGCAGTGAAACGTCGGGACACGAGCTGTTATTCTCCCATTTCGAAACAGCCTGCGCGGAAACTCCGAGAGCCGCCGCAAGCTCCTCCTGCGTAAGGTTTCTCGATTTTATAAGCAGTGAAATATTATTGCCTATGTTCATGTTTGTCGCCTCCTTAAAATCATGTTTGATTAAAAAATTCATAATGTCACTCCCCTTTCGTTCGGTGTATAAATTATATCAAACGAAAAGAGTCGGTATCAATTATCTGTCGGTTGAATCGCCGATAATGTTCGTTGATTAAACTCAACCGCAGGTTGATTCTATAAAATAATACAAAATAAAAACAAAAAATCCTACCACAAATGTGATAGGATCTGATGGCGCGCTGGAAGGGACTCGAACCCCCGACCTTCTGGTTCGTAGCCAGACACTCTATCCAACTGAGCTACCAACGCATACACATATTTTTCTGTGCTCAAATATATTATCACCTATCAGGTAAAAAGTCAAGGATAATTTTAAATTTTTCATACTTATTTTTATGAAATTATGATATTGAATCGTAAATAAGTTTGTGATAATATATTTTCCGGTGATTATTAATGGCAAAACTCAATATAGTACTCATAGAACCGGAAATACCTCAAAACACCGGTAACATAGCACGCACATGCGCCGCCACGGGTGCAAGACTACATCTCGTCGAGCCCATGGGATTTAAGGTTGACGACAAAAAATTAAAACGCGCGGGGCTTGATTACTGGTATTTGCTCGACATTACATATTATAAAGATACCGCAGACTTTTTCGAAAGGAACAGGGGCGGTAAATTCTATTATTTTTCTACAAAAGCGAAGCACGTTTATTCAAACATTGAATACCCGGACAACGCATATCTCGTATTCGGCAAGGAAACAAAGGGGCTTGACGAAAAACTGCTCTACGATAATCCCGATACTACTGTTCGGATTCCGATGATTGACGACGCGAGAAGTCTTAATCTTTCAAACTCCGTCGCCGTCGGCGTTTACGAGGTTTTAAGACAATGGAAATACCCCCGGCTCAAACAGCTCGGACAGCTCAGAAATTTCACATGGACGGAGTGATATTTTATGAGACAGTACATCGCGCTGATAATTCCGTCTGAAGACGGTTATTTAAAACTTTTTCCAGATGATCTCTGCGACTACTGTGATTTGATAGTTATACCGGTTTCGTACACTATAAATAATGTAATGTTCTATGACGGACTTAACACGGATAACGAAATATTCTTTAACAACAATTTTCTCGAGAAAGATTTTGATTTTAAAGGTATTCCCGAACCGGTATATACGGAAGTTATAGACTCTGTAATCAACAACGGTTTTGACGGCGTTCTTCTCTTTACGCCGAGTAAACGCTGGTCTAAAACATACGAGAATGCCGTTAAATCTCTGCAAAAAGTAAAACGACGCGTAAATTACAAAAAAAGCGGTTTCAAATCCGCAATTATCGATACAAAAACATTCTCCACCGCCGTCGGATGCATGGCAGTAAGATGCGCGCAGAAAATAATTGACGGTGCAAGTTTTGATGAAGCCGTTGAGTATGCAAACGAGCTTGCCGATAAAACACGTACTCTCGTATTTGAAACTTATCCGAAAGATCTGCACAGCTTTATACGCGGACATACGTACAATTTCGATAAGGAAGGCAACCGCTGTATAAGAATCGCTCACAACAAAATTCTGACTATGAAATCAAAGGGCGATGAAGAACAGGGCATTGAAAAATTCATCAAAGACTGTGTAAGAAATCTCGAACCGGATATGAATTACTGTCTGTGCGCCGATAAAGATTATCTGTACAGGATGGAGAAACTTCTCACCGAAGCGATGGGGAAAGAACCTATATCCTCCTCACCGATGAGCGCCGCTTCAGCATTTGAATTCTCCGCAAACAGCATAATCGTAACTATATTTTGATAAATGTTGCGATAATGTTAAATGAGTTTTAAATTTCAAATAAACTGTCAAAAGCTATTGAATTAAAAAAATCTATGTGATATTATTGTATTAGATGAACGATAGGTTTATCATAATACTTTATAAGGAGTGTTCACAATGGAAGTTATCACCAAGTTAGTAGCTTTTATTCAGGGATTCGTAGCTTATATTCAGGCTATCGTTGCTTATTTCAGAGATAAGAACGACGGTAAAGATCCTGAGTTCCCCACTTTCGGTTTCTAAGAATCTTCTGTCAGGCCGACGCTGCGGCGTCGGTCTTATTTTTTACTCGGAGGTTTTTCCATGTCGGGTTTATTTGATGTATTCACGAACTTTGACTTAAACGTATTTCATTGGTTCGAAACGACATTCAACACGGGAAACAATAAAATTCTCGATACGATAATGTACATAATCACAACGCTGGGCGACGCGGGTATTATATGGATCGTTCTAGCCGTCGCGCTGATGATACCGAAAAAGTACAGAAAATGCGGTATGATGATGGCGGGCTCGCTTATTATAATGCTCGTATTAAATAATTTAGTACTGAAAAATCTGTTCCAAAGACCGAGACCGTTTTTATTCTTTGAAAACAATCCGCTTTATAATTTCCCCGATATCGTCGCTCGCGACACATTGGCAAGCTCGTCGAACCCCACGGGTTATGAATATTCGTTCCCGTCGGGTCACACAACTTCATCCTTCGCCGCCGTCGTTCCGCTGTTTAAACGGGATAAACGATTCGGTGCCGCCGCGCTTGTACTCGCAATACTTATAGCGTTCTCGAGAATTTACGTACACGTTCACTACTGTACGGACATTCTTTTCGGCGTTGTTTTGGGTGTGGTTTACGGACTGCTCGGCTGTTTGGTTATCGGACTTATTATTAAACTCGTTGAGTCGAAAAAACCGAAGCTTGCAGCTAAGATTTTCGGTTAAAAACGATTTGTATTAAAAATTCATAAAGATTATATTAAGACAAATTTGACAAAGGTTTAATCTTTGATTCAGATTTGTCTTTTTTTAGTTTTATATTGCACTGTTTTTCATTTTCTTCTATAATATAAGTACAATAACAGAAAAAGGAGGGAGATTTTGATGTTCAGCAATCACTCCGATAAATCAACAGCTTGCATTTAAAATGTAATTACAATAAAAAAAACTTTATCTTCAAACTTACATTTCACCGTCACAGGAGTGAATCAACTATGAAAAAAAAGATATCAATAACAGTTTTCAGCATTGTAATTTTATTATGTATTATATTTTCAGCTGTAACGGCCGTCCATGCAAAAAAAATTAAAGGACTTGAGCCGGGTACCGAAAGCACCGAATATTTTGCCGGACAATCGGTTCATCAGCTTATAAAGGATTTAAATTATTTCAAAGATTTTGATAATGTAAACGGCGATCTCGTTTTTACGCTCAACGATAAAATAAGCGCGGATGACACCGAATACTGCTCAAAGGTAATGAAATCCCCGCTGTATTCGGACTTTGCAAAAATTGCGCTGCTCGACGTTTGCAGAGAAAAAGAAATTAAACTTGATAAGAGTGTAATGAGCAAACTGATTACAAAGAAAAGCTTGGACAGCGATTTGCGCTCGTATATAATAGGATACTGCGCCGCACAGGATAAAGATTACAGGGAGGAAATAATCGAAATTGCTTCGGATAAAGACGACGAATTGAGTTATTACGCCTTATATCAATTAAGATTTGTAGACAATTCGCAGGCTGAAACAATTGCAAAAGAGATTATTTCCGAATACGACGGCACATATTCCGACCGAATGAAAAATGCAATGATGATAGAATCCGACCGTCTTAAAGAATCCGGAGATAAAGAGGCGCTCAGCGAATTCAATATTTTCAGCAGTAAAATCGAAAAAGAACAGAATGACAAAAACAGCTGATTTTTATTTCATAAAATAACAAACTCGGGCTTCACTTCGAAGCCCGGTTATTAATTACAATATTTTATTTAAATCAAGATACCTTACGCTTTAAAATCAATTTGTCGCTTATCATAGCTATAAATTCACTGTTTGTCGGCTTACCGCGCGTATTCTGAATCGTGTAACCGAAATACGAGCTTAATACATCCACGTCGCCTCTGTCCCATGCTACTTCTATGGCATGTCTTATTGCACGCTCAACTCTTGACGGCGTTGTATTATATTTTTTTGCGACGGTCGGGTACAGAAGTTTTGTTACGGAGTTCATAATTTCACTGTCGTTTACGCAAAGCATTATCGCTTCTCTTAAATACTGATAACCCTTTATGTGTGCGGGAACGCCGATTTCATGCATTATTTCGGATATAGTAACCTCGAGTCTCGAATTATCCTTACTCTCCCTTGATAAACGGATATCCTCATCGTCACGGCTCATCTGCTTCCACTCGTACAGCTGATTAATTCTGTCCGACATCACATCAACGTCAAACGGTTTAATGAAGTAGTAATCCGCACCGGAGGTTATCATCTGCTTTTCAAACGACGGACTGTCGACCGACGACATAAGTACGACTATAGGAGCGTTTGACTTATTCTCCTTTACCTTCTTTATAACTCCCAGACCGTCTATGCTTGCCATAAATGAGTCTATTATTAATATGTCTGGTTTGATTCGTTCAACCGCTTCAATTACGTCTGAGCCGTTTTTTGAAACCGTACTGACGTTAAAACCCTTATTCCCGAGTACTTTTGCGCACATTCTCCCGAACTGCGTATTATCCTCCGTCAACAGTACCTTAATTTGATTGTTCATTGTTTTTCATCCTTTCGTTGATATAATCGGCAATCAATATTTTTTTACATCTCGGTGTAACCTTAACCGTCAATTGCTACCATATTT
>DJEG01000134.1:11597-15381 GCA_002431305.1 Ruminococcaceae bacterium UBA5904
TACCATATTTTACCACAATAAAACATCAAATGCAAGTATAATTTGGAATTTTTTGTCACCATTTTTTTAATTTTTCAAAGAATTTTGTTAATAAAAACGTAAATACCATTACCGAGACAAAATTATTCAACTGCG
Source organism: Ruminococcaceae bacterium UBA5904 (assembly GCA_002431305.1). Taxonomy (GTDB): domain Bacteria; phylum Bacillota; class Clostridia; order Oscillospirales; family Acutalibacteraceae; genus CALACW01. Next base: position 11,733 of record DJEG01000134.1, read on the forward strand.
AAAGGAACAAAAAAAATGAGTAAAAAAAGAATAGACAAAAAAACCACTCCCCCTCCCGCCGAACATGCATTGTCCGACGAATGCGACGTTTGGGACATGACCAACAGGTACGGAACGTACAACACACAGAACACGAACGGGATTCAGAATGATTTTCCGCAGATAGGTCAAAGCGACGAAGCATCACACAACGAAAACGATAAAACGTCAAAACCTAACTTCGGAAAGAAAAAGACAAAATAAAAAATAACCGTAATTCTCATCGGACGGGAATTACGGTTATTCTGTTTATTATATTTAATATTTTTCCATGCTCTCGACGTCAAGTACAAAAAGCGTAGCTCCGCCGACAGTAACTTCCTTGCTCATTTCGCCCTCGCTGAATCCGTAGCCGAACGAGTCTTTCGTCGTAACGGTATGAGTCCGTTTGCTTGAGTATTTTTTTACAATCTCTTTGAGTCTGTCAACTCTGTCGTCCTCCACGCCTATAAGATACGTAGTGTTTCCTATCATAAGGAATCCGCCTGTCGTCGACAGCTTCGTAACCGAGAATTTATGTCTCGTAAGCGCCGAAGAAACAGCCATACTGTCATCGTTATTTACTATTGCAATTACAAGTTTCATATATATATCTCCTTACAATTTGGGTAAAATTAATTTACGGCTTTTTCTGTCAAGTTTCGTATAGTCGGGAATTTCATATCTGTTGTCGTTAGCGTCCTTTATAAGAACTCTGTTATCATAAAGAACCTTTACGGCGGTTATATGATTTCTGATTTCAAACACAACGTCGCCTTTATCCGTCTCAGCGTACCACATCCAAATATTGAATTTCTCCGTCATTTTAGTAAACTTCAATATTCTCGGTATCATATAGTATTCTTTAAGACAGTTTTTTACGACGTTTCTTGACTCCTCATCGAGTGTATCGATAGAACGAATCATAGCCTGTTCGTTTCCGTCCTCATCAATCAGAGCCAGATATCTGTCCCCGCCCGATATGGGAAACATCCGCTTGACCTCAAGACAAGTATATTTTTCCCCGGTATGAAAGAATTCAATATCTACAAATATTTTATCGTTTGCGGTTATTCGGACTTCGGGTCCGTCAATATATCTTAATAGCATTCAACCCACCGTCCTTATTCAAAATTCTCGTCGGCTTTCTGCATCAAAAGCTGTTCGCTCATGGACTGAATCTGAACGAGCTTATAATACTTGCCTTTTTTAGCTATCAGTTCTTCGGGAGGTCCGCACTCGATTATTTCGCCCTTGTCGACTACGACAATCTTGTTAGCCTTGCGAAGCGTAGAGAGTCGGTGAGCTATCATAAGAGTTGTTCTGCCTGTGATAAGTCTCTCAATAGCGCCCTGAATCTGATGCTCCGTTTCGGAGTCGACAGCCGCGGTAGCTTCGTCAAATATAAGAATGCCGGGATTTTTAAGCACAGCGCGGGCAATCGAAACCCTCTGTTTTTCACCGCCGGAAAGACCGATACCGCGTTCACCGAGCATAGTATCGTACGCGTCGGGCATTTTGGAAATAAATCCGTGCGCGTTAGCAACCTGCGCCGCATGCAGAACTTCCTCAACGTGGGCAATAGAACATCCGTATGCGATGTTATTAAAGACAGTGTCCTTAAACATCAGGGGCTCCTGCTGTACAAATCCTATCTGCGAGCGGTAATATTCGAGGTCTATATCCTTTATATTTTTACCGTCTACTAATATTTCGCCCTCATAATCGTCGTAATATCTCATTAGCAGATTAATAAGAGTTGATTTGCCAGAGCCCGTTGTACCGACGATTCCGACGATATCGCCCGGCTCTATCGAAAGATTAATATTAGTAAGCGTTTTCTTTGAGCGGTCAAATGAGAAATTGACGTTTTTAAATTCAATCTTACCCATGAGAGCGTCATCGTTATTTTTGAACTTACCGAAATCGTGTTCGGGTTCGGCGTCTATTATGTCGAGAATTTTTTCAGCCGATGTAAGAGTGTTCTGATACGTATCGCTCAGATTTGCAAAGAAGTTGACGGGATTATAAAACATCGTCGCATACGTGATAAACGACACAAGAAGTCCCGCGGTGATATCGCTGTTTCCGTCGATAGCACGGCTTCCGCCGAAATACCATATTATAACCGAACCGCATGTTACAAGGAACGTTATTGCAGTCGGGAAAATCGAAGCATATACGCCCGCCGCGCGATCCTCTCTGTACCATTCATCTATATAATTAGAAAATTTATTAATAACTCTTTTTTCATTCGAAAACGCTTTGATAACCCTGACTCCGGGGATATTATCCGCAAGCATTGTAGATATTGCCGAATTTCTGCGCCACAGTCTCATGTACTTGGGTTTTATAAGTTTTCCGAAGTATCTTGCGATTATAGCAACTATAGGCACCGGAATGAGCGACAGCAGAGCCATTTTCCAGTTCATATACATCATTATACCGATGATGCCTATCATTGTAAAGAACTGAACAATAGCCTCCTGCGAGATTTTCATTACGAAATTCTGAAGGTTTGTCGTATCGGAATTAATTCTGTTAATTACGGAACCGGTGGACGTTTTATCGTAAAATCTCATGGGGAGATACTGTGCTTTTGCAAAAATATCTTTTTTTAGATTTGCAATTATTTTATCGCCCGTAGTTCTGAGCATAAACGCCCGCACGCCTGTAATAACATGCTGAACAACATAAAGACCGAGCAAAAAGATGATAACGTGCAATAAGCCCGATTTATCCTTTCCGGGAATAATGTCATCTACAAGTCTCTGCGTTATATACGGCGGGACAAGCGACATCAGCGTCGTCAGAGCAGACAGGACGAGACAAACTATAAGCCCCTTCATCTCAGGTTTAACATAAACCATGAGCTTTGAAAACATTTTTTTCTTGCCCTCGCAGTTTATGCACGGCGCGCCGGGATGCGCAAGTTTACGTCCGCACTTGGGACAGAAACTTCTCATTTTATCGTATGTGGATTTTACCGCAAGGAAATATTCCTCGTCATATCCGTAAGAATTAACGTCCTCGATAAAATTCGCGGCGGCGTCGGCAACATCGGCCGCGGCGTAGGAAAATCTTATTACGTTTTCGTATCTGCCCGTTTTCAGTTTAACCCTGAGCATCGCATTGCCGTAAAGTCTTTTTACTTTCGCCTCTTCAATGTCGGAGTAATCATATACTTTGTACAACCCGTTGAACGTTTTATCGTACGCGCACATTTTATTTTCAGTAAAAAATACCGCAGACTCGCCGTACCGTCCCTCGTTTGTCAAGTCGCCGACTACGGCAAAAAGAATTTCGCTGTTTAATAATTCTTTCGCTTTGTTTTCTATTGAAGTATCTATATGTTTGTTTTCGAGCATTCATCCCACCTCATTTCACGCGACAGTATAATAATATATGAAGCATAAATCAACCCATTTTATAAATCTTTTTTAATTTCAACGTTTTAACGGATAATCAGCCCAATTTCGTCATTTTCTTTGTTCAAAAAAACGGTAAAAAAAGAAGCCCGTATTTTCCGAGCTTCTCTTTTTTGTTCAATGCGAGAACATATCCGTAATAAATTAAGTTAACCTATTAATTTACCGTCGAGTTTTGCAGCGAATCTCAAAACGCTTCTCGC
>DJEG01000062.1:0-15108 GCA_002431305.1 Ruminococcaceae bacterium UBA5904
GGAAAATAGGACGACGCCGTCACCGACCGGATTTTTAATAAAATCCGGTTGTCATATTCCTCAATAGCTCAGTCGGTAGAGCATGCGGCTGTTAACCGCAGGGTCGTTGGTTCGAGTCCAACTTGGGGAGCCATCTTTGGGTAACGAAAATCAAACCCAGCTAAAAACCCTTGAATTATCAAGGGTTTTTTGGTTTTTTGTGACCAATTTTTAGGGTTGAGTTTCAATCAAACTTTTTTACGACTAACAGGACTCGAACCTATGACATTTTAATACAATCACTTGTTTTAGACCGATATTCTATTTATTTAGTTTATCGGGCTTTTTTTATGCCCTGGAATTCTTGTTTTCTTTTACATAGCCATTACTCAAAATGTTTTGGCACTTCGATTATATTTATTGAGAGAGATATATGAAAATAAATTATTTAACTTGTTCATCCCTGACTTTTTCATAAATATAATTGAATATGACATCTTAAAACACCCGAATGTCAAAGATACGACAGACGGCAAGGGTAAAAACTATGTTCACAGCTTTGAAGATGGACTTATGTCGGAGAGCTCATATTCAATATGCTTGTACTTGTCGGAACAGTAAAAATGAGTGACAGTGTAGTTAAAGAAATGATGGGACTGTAATTTAGAAAATAATAAAAGAATAATCGGTTAAACTATTATGGACATGTTGACATTTTAATATGGACATTATATAATGTCTACGATAGGTCATTTGGAGGTGTACGCATGAATATAGGAAAAGAAACTGAATTTATAGAGTTTAAAAAATCGACCTCTGAAACAAAAGAGGGTATTGTTTCTATTGCAAGTATCCTGAATAAGCATAAGAAAGGTACGCTGTACTTCGGTGTGAAAGATAACGGCGATGTAATAGGTCAAGATATCGGAAAAGACACAGAAAGAAAGCTGTCCCGTGATATCAGTGATAATATTAAGCCTGCTGTTTGGTACGAAATAACAACAAGACATTCCGATGACGGCAAAGCCTTTATTGAAGTCACATTTAACGGCTCAAATTCACCTTATTCCGCATACGGAAAATATTATGAACGCTTTGCAGACGATGATAAGCAAATTTCAGATGAAGAACTTGAACGTCTGTTTAAAGAAAGACAAAAAGATTATTCAGAATGGGAGAATACAGTTTCTAAAGAAACAGTTTCAGATGTTGATGAGGCGCTTTTAAAGAAAGTAATTGCAGACGGAAATGAAAACGGAAGAATTAAGTATGAATATACTGATGCGGTTTCAATTCTGACAAAGCTCGGATTATACAATACAGAAGAAGGCTATTTGACAAACGCAGGAAAAGCCTTGTTTTCCAAAAATCATCCCATACTTTTAAAAACAGCAATTTATGCTACACCAACAAAAGATACTTTTATAAAGCTGAACCATTTTGAGGGGAATATTTTTGAGTGTATTGAAGAAGGCATATCGTTTGTTTTATCAGCAATTGATTGGCATATAACGATTGACGGTAATGCAAAAAGGAAAGAAGAACCTGAAATTCCGCAAACGGCGATCAGAGAGATGATCGTTAACGCATTTACACACGGGTGTTATTTTTCTAACACGAGCTTTGCGATAGAAGTGTTTAGCGATAAAGTTATGATTTATAGCCCAGGATTGTTTCCGATTGGTTTTAAGCCCGAAGATTTCGCTGAAAATTCAGCTGAACCGATTATGCTTAATCCCAAAATAGTAAATGTTTTGTTTAAGTGTTCGGTGATCGAATCTCTTGGTACCGGTTTTGAGCGAACTTTTACAGCTTGCAAAAATGCCGGCGTAAAATATGAATACGAAAACACAAGGACAGGATTTCGTTTCGTATTTTATCGTATTCATGGACATAAAAATGTCCATAAGATGTCCATAAGCGAAAAACTTGTATACGAATTACTCAGAGAATGTGACAGCCTTACAAATGCAGAACTTGCAACGAAAATCGGCAAAACTGAAAAAACCGTTTATCGTGCAATAAAATCACTTAAAGAAAACGGATATCTTGTGCGTATGGGCTCTAATGCTTCGGGATATTGGAAAGTAATAAAATAACTATATAACAAATTTATACAATAGCCATTGCAATTACTTGCGGTCTGTGCGCTTGTGTTCAACATTGGATTTCTGCCCTCGCTTATGGTTTGTCTTGTCTGGATCGTCAATCTGTCAGTGTATTGCAAGGAAGCAATGCGATATTCCAAAGCAGGAAATAAAATCTCCTAAATACAAATCGGGAGGAATGCGCAAATGGACAGCCTTTACCTCATTTTGCTTGCCGTGTTCCTGCTTGTGATTATCCCACGGATCATGCAGCGAAAGAGATTAGCAGCAATTAGACATATTTTGAATCAGAAAAAGCTGAACAAGGAGAATAACGTTATGAAAGAGTTGGCAAAACGGTTCATTGGAGAAGAGTGCATTATTTATACGATTGCATCAACTGACGGCAGTATACAGGGATTGATAGAAGAAATTGATGACGGCGGTATGGTCATAGAGAAGAAGATGGGTGAACTGGAGATTATCAATCTGGATTTCGTTACCCGTATTCGGCAGTATCCGAGAAAGTAGAACGGAACGAAAAAGGACATCGTATTGGACTGAACATAGTACTCGGCAAAAATCCGAAATCTAAGGGCGTTTTTTTATAGCTGCAACCGTCGGTTGACATATTGAATGGTCTGGATTGGTGGTTAGCAACTTCGCAAAATGCTAAAATATGAGCACAACAATCAAAACAACAGGAGGACAAATATGATTTTTGCCAATAAGCTTATACTGCTGCGAAAAAAAGCAGGTTGGTCGCAAGAGGAACTGGCTGACCAAATGAATGTAACACGACAGTCTGTTTCAAAATGGGAGGGAGCGCAATCTGTTCCAGACCTCGAAAAAATACTGCGTCTTTCCGAACTGTTCGGAGTAAGCACCGATTATTTACTGAAAGACGAAATTGAAGAAACTGAGCATATAGGTTCATCCGACGATACGCCGTCATTAAGGCATGTATCTATGGAGGAAGCAAACGCTTTTCTTTCCGTAAAGCTGGGGACGGCTAAAACAATAGCGTATGCCGCCTTTTTGTGTATCTTATCTCCGATTGCCCTTTTGATATTGAGTGCAATCAGCGAGAGTACGGCAGGTGTCTTGAATGAAAATATTGCGAACGGAATCGGAATGATTATTCTTATTATTCTTGTAGCAATAGCCGCCGTAATGTTTATATCAAGCGGCAGCAAAACCGCCCCATTTGCCTTTTTAGAAAAAGAGAAGTTTGAAACCGAGTACGGAGTGAGTGGAATGGTAAAAGAGCGCAAAGCGCAATACAAGGATTTGCACACAAAGAATAACATTGCAGGAACTTGTCTGTGTATTACTGCCTTAATTCCTCTTTTTATCGGAGCAATCATTGACGCTGATAGCGACCTGTTTCTAACGATTATGCTTTCGCTTTCATTTCTTATTGCTGGAGTAGGCGTAATTTGCTTTATCAAGACGGGTATTATATGGGCGAGCTATGAAAAACTGTTGCAAGAGGGTGAATATTCTGAAGAAAAAAAGGAAAAACCGTCCTTTTCAGCAGCTATCTATACGGCGTATTGGGTAATTGCAACGGCAGTTTATTTAGGATACAGCCTGTCATCGAATAATTGGGGACAGAGTTGGATAATTTGGGTTGTTGCAGGAGTAATATTTCCTGCGGTTGTTGCAATTGCTAATGCCTTTGAGAAGAAATCAAAATAAAACTTTACAATAAAAATGCGTTTCTCTGCTTGCGCGCAGCACATTCGCTGTTTGCGGGGAAGAATTTTTACGAAAAATGCGCTATGCTTTTCTTCGGAGGTACATAAAAATGGATCAAATGAAGATAGGGAAATTTATAGCTGCCCTGCGGAAAGAGAAATGTTTGACGCAGGAGCAGCTCGGAGAAAAGCTCGGTGTGACCAACAAAACCATTTCCCGTTGGGAGAACGGCAATTATATACCCGATGTTGAAATGCTGTCGTTGCTTTCAAAGGAATTCGGCGTAAGTATTAACGAGCTTATAAGCGGCAAACGGCTTTGGGCGGAGGACTTCAAAAAAGCTGCCGACAATAATCTCATTACGGCGCTGAACAGCAGCACCTTTACGCTGAAAGAAAAGATCGCATTTTTTAAGAAGAAATGGCTGCACGAACATATCTCAACTATCGTCCTGTGCGTTGCGGCGTGGATACGTCGAAGAACGAAGCAATATCCGGCAGGACGGTAATGTCGGGATAGCCCTCTCCGCGTTCCCGCTTGCTGACCGCCTGAAATGTCACGCCGAGGAAATCGGCAAGATTCTCCTGCGTAAGGTCTCTTTCTTTTCTCAATTTTTTTAAGTTTTCGCCGAAATAAATATTCATAATGTACTCACCTCGAAAAATATTCAATAGCTATTGTGTTTTTATTATATATCAATATTTATCCCGAAACAATAATTCGATAGTTGAAAAGAATTCAACCGTCAGTGGAAAATTTCGGCATGCGCCGTATTAAAAATAGTCGTAATTTTTATTGACGTAATATTTTCGCCCCTGTATAATGAACTTAACCGGGAGATGATTTTACGGTTTACAAATATAATTATAAAACGCCGGACGGGTTTGATGATTTAATCATGAACAGCGACGGGGAATATTTAACGGGATTGTGGTTTTCGGGGTCGAGAGATTCTTTTAAGCACATTGAAAACTGCGAAGAAAAAGACCTGCCTGTTTTTAAAGAAACGGGCAGATGGCTCGATATTTATTTCGGCGGAGAAAATCCCGATTTTACGCCCGAATACAGGATTGAAAATTTAACGCCGTTCAGAAAAGAAGTTATTGACATAATGAACTCGATTCCGTTCGGCGAAACCTTAACATATAACGATATTGCGAAGATTATCGCCGAAAAAAGAGGGCTTAAAAAGATGTCCGCGCAGGCGGTCGGGGGCGCGGTCGGGTGGAATCTGATTTGCATTATCGTCCCGTGCCACAGGGTCGTCGGCTCGAACAGAAGCCTGACGGGTTACGGCGGCGGAATAAAAAACAAAACCGCGCTTTTAAAGCTTGAAAATAACGACATGAGTAAATTTTTTGTTCCGGAAAAAGGAACGGCATTGTAATTTGAAAAATTAATGCATATGATTTTGACAGTTTACTTCAAAAGAAAAACCGCAGCGCGGTTCATCTTGTTAATCTCAGCTTATCAATAAGTTGTTTATCGTCAAGTATATCCGTTATTTTGCAGTCAAGAGCAAGAGCCAAATCGCAAATCGTTTCAAGTTTCGCATTTTCAATAAGCCGGCGGCGCTGTTCATATCCTTGTATCATTCGAGCGTTTACTCCCGACTTAATTGACAGTTTACTTTGAGAATACCCCTTTTCTACTCTGACTGTTTGCAGTTTTGTTTCTTCTATACCTTTCTCTTTTTTTAATTCCTGCGCCCGTTTAGGCGACATACCTTTTTTGCTCATTTGTCTGTTCACGTCCTTTATCTGTTAAAATAAAATTGTTTTTGTTTGCCCGAATATTTGCCTGTTTGTTTTGCCGAATATCTTTGCAAAACATTTCAATCCGATCCCTGCGCGTGATTTTCTAGACTTTGTCTAGAATGATCGGTAATACGAGCTAAAAACATTGAAAAACCGCCTTTTGTTTGTTATTTTGGTGAAAATATCTGTTTAATGCCATTGTAACACAATAACCCCTTTTGTCAATACGATGAAAAGTGTATAGTGTAAATTTTGGTACTGTGCTCTGCGTTTTATTGCAATGGAATTAAATAAATGGTATAATAACCTCACGAAACACAATCCAAATCAGAGATTTGGTGTGTTTCTCAGAACATTGAATCATACCGCTTAGGCACAACGCGCCTTCGCGACATGATATAATTACTTGATATTCAACCTGAATTCGGGGTGATTATGTGAAAATTCTTTCATTCGGCGAGATTATATGGGACGTTTATTCGGACAAAATGTGTATCGGCGGCGCACCGTTCAACTTCGCCGCTCACTGTGCGAGGCTCGGCGCAGAGTCTTATCTTTTGTCAGCGGTCGGAGACGACGAATTGGGCGGAGAAGCCTTGAAAATCGCCCGCGGATTCGGGATAAAGGACGATTATATTAAAGTTATAAATGGCAAGCCGACGGGCAGATGTCTTGTCACGCTTGACAAAAATAAGGTTCCGAATTACGATATTGTTAAAAACTCGGCGTACGATTATATACAATTTGATAAAGATATTGAAAATAATAATTTCGACGTTTTCTGCTTCGAAACGCTTATTCAGCGCAGCGAAAACAACGTCGAAACCATAAAAGAGATTTTGAAAAAAGTTAAATTTAAAGAGATTTTCTGCGATTTGAATATACGCAAACCGTTTTATAATGAAAAGAGCATACGGCTCTGTCTTGAAAACGCGTCGATTGTCAAAATCAGCAGGGAGGAGCTTGCGCGCGTTACGAATACCGTTTTCTCCGGCGAGATAACCGACTGCGCACGGGCTTCAAAATTAATTTCGTCAAGCTGTAAAAATATAAAACTTATTATAATTACGCTCGACTGCGACGGCGCGTATGTTTACGATTCCAAAGATAAAAAAGAGTATTATCATGACGGCGAAAAGGTCAAGGCCGTTTCGACGGTCGGCGCAGGCGACAGCTTTTCGGCGGCGTTTGTGAGTGAATATATGTCGGGCGGAAATGTAGAATTAGCACTCGATAAGGCGGTGAAGCTGAGCGCGTACGTCGTTTCGCACGCGCAGGCAGTACCGGAATAATAAATTCATGAGGTGAGAAAATGGGCGCAGAAGTTTATACATTTAAAGTCGTATACGAAAACTGTGACAATAAAATCTACAGAGTGTTTGAGGTGTCTTCAAATAATACACTTGCTCAGCTCGGATATATTATACTCGCGAGTTTTCAGACTAAGGCTTATCATCTTTTCGGTATCGAACATAAAGGCGTATTTTATGAAACCGATATTGAAAATGACGGCGAGGCTCCGCTGATGCGGGAGGTCAAGCTGTCGTCTATGACTCTTCAATGCGGCGAGCATCTAAAAATGATTTATGATTTCGGATGCGAGCAGGAGTTTGACATTGTCCTTACAAATATTCAGCCGATGCCGAAGCACCTCGGACGCGCGTATCCTAGTACTTTGTACCACCTAAAAATTTGCATCTGATTGCAAGTATGGCTGTGTTTAACAAGGATGAAAACGCAGGCAGGCTGGCGCCTGTCAAGTTTGAAGACGCAGTTAAACGCTGTCATACGCCGTAATGCTTGTAAAGTTTTGGGTGGTACAGAGTACTAGAGTCATCGAAGGTGCCGGATGGGGCATAATTGACGATATGCCCGCGTTCGAGCTTTTAAAAATCATAAATAAGATTGACCGTGACGGCAAGTCGGATTTTGAAATAACGTCCGAATTGGGGAACGTTATGATTTGGGACTACCGCAATTACAGAATGGACTGCGATAACTATCTGCTTAAGGGCGATGCCGAGAGCATTCGATGCGCCTACGAAGAGTATGAAGAGTATGAAGAGTGATTGCCCGGAACAGGTTTTTATTAAATAAAAAAAGGACAAAAGAGAAAACACGCTTGAATACTTGTATTGTAATATTCTTCGTAGTATTAAAGAGTAACAATAAAAATCAATTTATTTTTTTTCGGAATTTAACAAAATATATAGTGGAAGACATTGTCTTCCCGGGATAAAGGCTTTGATTTGCCTTAAAAAATAACCGACGGAAAACCGCAAATTTCATATTGCTGACGCAATGTTATTATTAATAAAACCGTAAGTCTCATGCGGGAAGACCTGCAAAAGAATGTTTGCGCCTTATAATAAATTATTGTCTATAAAACGGAGGATTCTTAAAATGATAGAAAACGTACTCGAAAAAAGAAATGTATCTTTTAAAACAAAAATCGGTGTAAAGTCGGGAATTGCGATTTTAGTTATCGCCCTTGCGGTTGTTCTGCCCCAGCTTGCTCACCTCATATTCGGCGAGAGCGCGGGCGTAACGCTTCTGCCCATGTACCTGCCCGTACTGCTCGGCGGATGTCTGCTCGGCTCGTACTGGGGTATCGGCGTCGGCATGCTTGCGCCCTTATTCAGTTACCTGATAACCGGCGCGTTCGGCTCGGCAATGCCCGCCGCCGCGAGACTTCCGTTCATGACGGCGGAGCTCACGGTTTTCGCCGTCGTATCGGGACTTTTCTCAAAAGCGATTTCGAAAAATAGATTTCTCGCTTTCCCCGCGGTAATTACCGCCGAAGTTCTCGGCAGAGGAACGTTCCTTGCGCTTGTTGCTCTCTTTGCTTCGAAAACCCCGTTCACCGTGCCGATGATTTGGGGACAGATAAAAACCGGCTGGATAGGTCTTGCCGCCCAGGCTGTAATCGTCCCGCTTGTCGTTATCCTTCTTAATGAGAAGCTGAACAAAGAAGAAAAGTAACCGAAAAATTCTATTCCGAATTTTATACTGTGCGCGGGATGTCGTTCCTGTGCGCAGTTTCTTTTCGGACTTTTGAGCACAAAAAACAAAGCGGAGCAGTTTCATTTCGAAAGCGCTCCGCTTTTAACTGTTCTTATTTTATTTCTTTTCAATCGTCGAAACGGGAGTCCAAACGGAATCCGCCGAATCAACGTATTCGATTGCAACCGTGTCGCCCGTCTTTAAGAATATCGCCTCGGGATAGGTCGAAGCCGATACCATAAAGTACGTATTCGCGCCGTCAATCTTAATATAGTAGCACGTATTTCCGTTTTCATTCTGCGAGAGAATTTCGGTTATCGCGCCGGTTACGGTCTTTCTTGTGTTTGCCGTATTGCCGTCGGAGGATGGGGTATTAACTTCGGGATTCGAGGAAACGGTGTCGACGTTTATCGTAACGTCCTTATTCGTCTTGAGAACCGTCGCATAGTTCTTCATACACGCGCCGAGGTCGGGCGTACCGTTGCCCGAGTCTATTGCAACGACGTTATAATTTTCTACGTTAACCATCGCATACGATTTAACGACGTTGTTGTCGTCCTTTAACGCCATAAAATACGTCGCCTCGCCGTCGAGGTTGATAAGAAGCGGGAACGTGGACGTCCACTTTTTATCCGAAACAACGCCCTCCGCCGACTGCTGAGCCGCCTTTTCGGTAGCGCCCGTAATTGAGCGTGTATCGTTTCCGGTGCCGAATGTCGAGTAGAAATACGCGTCCTTTGTACGCTGGTTAATGAGCAGGAATCCGAGCAGTGATTCGTCGCTCGTAACACTGGTAACGCCCGTGTACATGTAAACGTCGTCGTTGAGAGCAAGATAGCTGAAGCCCGAGGTCGTAAGCTTAACGCCCGACTGACCGATTATCGAGTTCCAGAATCCCGAAGAATATTTACCGAGATTCGTATACTGTTTAATAAGGAGATCCGCGTCGTAAACCTGGTCTATCCATTTGATTTCGCTGTCGGGAGCCGAAACTTCCTCGACAGGATAATATTTGCATTCACCCGTGGAAGCGTTGACGAGAACAGCGCCCTTAACGTCGTCGCCGCCGATAAGTCCGACTTTCTTTTCGAGAATTTCAACAATCCAATACGGTACGCCGTTGTCGTCAATTTCAAAAGAAGCGTTGCCGATAAGAGCCGTCGGATAGTGGAATCTGACCTGACGAACGAGATTTTTCTGAAAATGCTCCGTCGGAGAGTAACGAATATTCTGTTTAACGTATGACGCGTTCTGCGTGTTCATGTTAACGAGAATGTAGCCGGGGAAACCGTCGGACGTATTGGTAATCCATTTGAATATATCGCCGTATGCAAGGGGGTAAACTCTGTACGGCTGTCCCTTGTAGTTTATCTGAGTCGAATACTCGTCGGCAAGTTCGAATTGCGATTCGAGTCCCTCTCCCGCAAGAGTACCGAGCGTTTTATCCGCGAGTTTGTAAGCCGCGTCCTTGTCTATCATCGGAACGTTCTGGAAGTCGTCGACCGAGTCGATAACCGAAATGCTGTCCTCAAACTTCGTGTCGGTGTCGAGCTGTAAAACATTGCTCAGCGCCTTGGCTCTGAAGAACGGACATGACGTGAGATATCCGACGCCGAACACGACGCCCGTGATAATGAGAATTACAATCGGCACTATCGCGTGCTTTCTGACATAAGGCATGTACTCCGTCCTGATAAAAGCAAGCGTGGTAATGTACGAGCTTCCGATGTATGTCGCAAAAATAATCGCGGTATACATATAAAACTCGGGGCTGTGAAGGTTTATAGCCGGGAGCATGAAGTAGTATACGATCGCGCCGACAATGAGGGTCAGAATAATATTGATAACTATTTTAAGCCCCGCTTTGTCGGGCGGAATTATAACTTCCTTAGCCGACTTATGATTTTTTCCCTTATCGGAAAAGTCGATTTTGATAGGTTCGCTCATTTTAACAGCTCCTTATACGGATTTAGATTATATTATACAATATATACGTCTTAAACACAAGTAAAATTTTTATGACGCAATCATAAGCTTTGAAAGGCTCGTTTCCGCCGAAAATCCGTCGCAGTTATATAGAAATAATATTTCGTCGTAACTCGATTTGTCTATCGACTTCATGACCGAAGCCGTTGCGTATCTTAAATCAAGCGACGTTATTTCCTCATAATTAAGCGCAAGGAACGGAATCACGGAATTCGCATACGAATCCTTTATAAGAAGAAGCCTTCTGCCGTTTTTTATATTCGAACGCACGGTTTCGATACCCTTATTCTCACCGCCGAAAAACAGGTACTTGTCCTTTTCGTTCAATTTATCGTATTTATAAAAATCGGAAACGCCGTTTTCGTCTTCAATCGTGAGATTTTCACCGTTTTTATATTTATAAATAATAATCGAATCGGGCGTTACGCTTTTGCCGAGCGTTTTAGAATATAGCGTACCCTCGAATGAGTCCGAGACGGTTTCAACATTGAAGTCGTTTTTGTCGAATTTGCTAAGCCCCATGACCTCGGCGACCTTATTGTACGCGATAAACGCGCCGTTCGTTGTCCAGTGGTGGTCTGTTCTGTAATATAAATATCCGTCTCTTTCACTTTCTAATTCGGGAATAATATCGACCGTCTTTACATTACTAAGTTTTGAATAAAACGAGGAAATGTATTCACTCTCCGAGGTAAGATTTAAATAACCGGGAAGTTTGTCTTTGTAAATTTCCTGCGCAGTCGGGGCGATAAGACAGTAAACGTTATCGGCGTTTTTACAGAATGCGTTGATATACTGAGCGTTTTTGTCCGCAATTCCAGAGTCCGCCCTGAACAGCGAAATCATCATGTCGTCAGCGGTATAAACTCCGCCGATCTCTTTTCTGCCGATGAGCTTCTCTATATTATTTCTAATAATAATAAATTGCTTTCTCAAAACGAAATGGTCGCTGACCCAGCTTTCGAATCCCTTTGAAAATTCCGAATCCTTATACGTATCGAAAGTAAGTTTCGGGAATTCGGCGAGATATCGGTTCTCGTCGTAGCTTACGGTCTGTTTGGGCGTAAAAATTATGCCTGAAAGAATCGAAACCGAGATTAAAAAGAATATTATAACGCGCGAGACGGCGATTTTTTTCATCCCGATTCCTCCTTAAAAATTAAAATACAAAAACGGATTGTATGTCGAATTTACAAGATACGCTATGACCGCGCCGAACGCGAGAGTTTGCAGTATTACGGAAATTACGCCGAATGCTTTGGGGTATTTTTCATTGAAATGCATGTAAATCCGCTCGGGAAAATTCGTGCATCCTATGACCGCAATTACGAATATGAACAGATAGCTGTGAATGTAAAGACTCGTGTCCGCGCCGGTGAACGCGCCCGACGCGCCGAAGAGCGAGCCCAAAAATCCGCCGATAGAATTAACGGAATTCAATTCGAAAAGCACCCAGCCGAATATTACGATTATCATTGAATAAACATGTTTTACTATGTTCGGGAGTTTTTCGAGATATCTGCCGTATACGAATTTTTCGAGTATTAATATAACCCCGTAGTACAATCCCCACATTATGAAGTTTATGCCCGCGCCGTGCCAAAGCCCGGTCAGGAACCACACGATAAGGAGATTGCGGACGGTTTTAATTTTGCCTTTTCTGTTTCCGCCCAGTGGAATATAAACGTAGCTTCTGAACCATCCGCCCAGAGTCATGTGCCATCTGCGCCAGAAGTCGGTTATGCTTTTCGACATGTACGGGTAGTTGAAATTTTCGGGGAAGTCGAAGCCTATCATTTTGCCCAGACCTATCGCCATATCCGAATATCCCGAAAAATCGAAGTAAATCTGTAATGTGAACGCGAGGATTCCGAGCCATGCGTCAAGCGCGGGGAGCGACGAAAAATCCGCACCCTTTACGCTTGTCCATAACTCGCCTATGCCGTTTGCAATCAGAACTTTTTTTGAAAGTCCGCATATAAAACGCGATATTCCGTCTGAGAGAGCGGTCATGTCTATAGTTCGGCTCTTTAACTGCTTTTCGACATCCTCGTACAGCACTATCGGTCCCGCGACAATCTGCGGGAACATTGTGACGAACGCGCCGAAGTCGATAAAATTCTTCTGAACCTTTATATTGCCCCTGTACAAATCAATGGTGTACGACATCGACTGGAATGTAAAAAAGCTGATGCCGACAGGCAGGGGTAAATTCGGATTGTTAAGAGACAGCGAGAACAGCGAATTTATGCTGTCGATTACGAATCCCGAATATTTGAATACGCCGAGCAGGCTTAGATTCATAACGACGCTGATTATAAGACACAGCTTTCGTATAACTTTGTTTTCGCCGAAACGCCCTATAATCCGCCCCGCCGTGTAGTCGATCGCTGTCGATAAAATCATAATCAGGACATAGACCGGCTCGCCCCATGCGTAGAACACGAGACCGCTTAAAAAGAGGATGAAATTTTTGAACTTCGCCGGCACGGCGTAGTAAATGCCGAGCGTAACGGGAAGAAAAAAGAATAAAAATACGGGAGATGAAAAAACCATGTTATTTTCCGGAGGGTGTTTTGCGGGTGTTGACAAAACGGGATTTTATAGATATAATATAGATACAGGGAGTTACCGGATAGACGGTTTGCCCTTGGTTAATTGCTGAAAATAACCGTCATGGGTCAATATGGGCGGTTATTTTTTTTATTATTATGCAGATCGTTATTACTAAGAGTAATAACGACAGCTAAAAACAAAGCAGCTTCTACCATAATATTATCACCCTCCTTTCCTTGTGAAAAGAGGGCGAACGCCCTCTTTCTTAAAAAAAGATGAAAAGGGCAAACCGCCTACCGTTTATAGGTAACTCCAGGGTTCACGAATATATAATTCGCGGACTTTTTTATTTTATCACATATTTTCTTTTTTGTAAACAGCCGATTCGACAAAAAAGCCCCGTTTTGTCACCGCCCGCAGCCGGGGATTTTTTATTTTAAGAAATTCATTACGGTTTTATATGCTTTTTTGCCATTTAGGGAGACGTATGACGAGTGGTTTTCGCCCTTTAGTATATCGAGCGACGACAGTTTTATATTATCGCGCATGAACACCGCGTCGGACAGATACATTATGTCGTTTTCGGCTATGACGATATCCGTCGGGCACGTTATTTTACTGAGCTTTTCCGCCGTCATGTCGGGCAGGGTCAGCATTAAGTCGTTTAATTTGTCGTGATGTCTTAAATTCGACATCAGAACGCCGAATGTAAAGTACGGTTTCATCATGTCGGGTCTCGAATTTGCACCGCACGCGACGACGGCGCCGGGCAGATCGGGGTACGTGTACGCAAGCGTCAGCGCGACTATCGCACCGTCGGAATGCCCGAGAATATACGGCTTTTCAAGATTCAGCTTTTTAATAAACTGCGCGGTGTCCTCCGCCATTAAATCGTACGTAATAACGCCCGGGTCGGAACTCTGACCGTGACAGCGGCTGTCGATCGAATAAACCGTAAAATCATTCGCGAGATACCGCGCCGCAGAATCAAGCCCCAGATGGCTCGAGGAATTGCCGTGTATCAAAATAATCGGCTGACGTCCCGTTTCGCCGTACACCGCGTAATGCATTGTAATTTCGTCGAGCTGTACGTCGAGTTCGATTGCCTCTTTAGTAATCGGGGCGGGGACGGAAATATTATCAAGATTCGTAAATCCGTATTTGTCCGCCTGAATTCTGTCATATATCAAAAACGAACCGACAGTGACCGCGCCAGCGAGCACTGCGCATCCGACAGCGATGAGAGAAGCGCGTTTCATTTTTGGATTTTTTGATTTACGCATATAAAAGTCTCCCTCTTTTTTTACAATTATACAACAAAACTTCACATTGTTCAATAAAAAATTATTTATTGCTTTAAATACAGGAAATAATATGATACAATAATAAAAGGAGATGTAAACATCTCCGAGTGAACTATGAACAGAGAACGGATAGGAGGGAACGAGCAATGAAAATAACTCTCAACCCCGACAAAGAGACGGTTGCTCTCATAAAAGAGGGACTCAAACGGCGCGGCGGCTACTGCCCGTGCAAACTCGAAAAAACCGAGGACAACAAGTGCATGTGCAAGGAGTTCCGCGAACAGATAGCCGATCCCGAATTCGAGGGATACTGTCACTGCATGTTATACTATAAATCAAAGTAAATTAAAACAAGGAAAGGAAAATTAAAATGGAAATTAAATTAACAAAGGACAATTTTGAAGCGGAAGTTATCAATTCGAATATCCCCGTACTCGTCGACTTCTGGGCGGCGTGGTGCGGTCCGTGCCGTATGATAGCCCCCGTTATCGAGAGCATAGCCGAAAAATTTGACGGCAGAATCAAGGTCGGCAAGGTAAACGTCGACGAAGAGCCCGAAATTTCGCTCGAATACAATATCGCGAGCATCCCGACCGTAATGATATTCAAAAACGGCGAAGAGATTTCGAAGAGCATAGGTTATTCGGACGAAGCGGAAATAGAACAGCTGGTATTAGAAGCAATTAAATAATTTAACGTACAAATTTATTTCTAAAGCGTAAACAAAATATGTAG
>DJEG01000062.1:15292-17245 GCA_002431305.1 Ruminococcaceae bacterium UBA5904
TTCCCCTACAAAAGAATGTTTATGCCTTACATTAAATTATTGTTTGTTCTTTAAGAGTCTCGCCAGCTCGTCCATAAACGAGTTAATATCCCTGAACTGTCTGTAAACCGAGGCGAAGCGCACGTACGCGACCTCGTCTATTTCTTTAAGCTTATCCATCGTCAGCTCGCCGATGCGTATTGACGTGACCTCTCTGTCGAGCGAGGACTGGAGCGTCGTTTCAATTTCGTCGACCGCGTTTTCGAGCGTTTCGAGCGACACGGGACGTTTTTCGCACGCTCTTAAAAGTCCGCTCATCAGCTTGTTTCTGTCGAAAACCTCGCGCGACTTGTCCTTTTTGACAACGACGATAGGCAGACTCTCGACAATCTCGTACGTCGTAAAACGTCTGTGACATTTAAGACATTCGCGTCTGCGCCTGATTCTTTCGCCCTCGTCGGTGGGACGGGAATCTATTACCTTGCTCTCCTCATATGAGCAGTACGGACATTTCATAAAAACACCTCATACATGTTAATCTATTTATATATGATATCAAATAATTAAAATTTTTTCAACATCAGGATGTGATTCGTTTGAAAATTAATTTACCCGAATACGTCAGAAAAGCCCTCATTAGAACTAATGAGGCGGGCGAAGAGGCGTTCATCGTCGGCGGATGCGTACGCGATATTTTAATGGGCAAAACGCCTCACGACTGGGATATTACGACCTCGGCGAAGCCCGAAAAGACAAAGGAGATTTTCTCTTCATTCAAAACGGCCGACACGGGAATTAAGCACGGGACGGTGCTTGTTTTAATCGACGGCGAACCGCTTGAAATAACGACATACAGAATCGACGGCAAGTATACGGACTGCCGTCACCCCGACTCTGTCAGCTTTACTTCCGACATAGAAAACGACCTGTCGCGCCGTGACTTTACGGTAAACGCGATGGCGTACAATGATGAAAAAGGGCTCGTTGATTTGTTCGGCGGAGAGGACGATATCAATAATAAAATTATCCGCTGCGTCGGAGACGCGGACAGGCGTTTTAACGAGGACGCGCTTCGAATCATGCGCGCGCTCCGCTTCTCTTCAACTCTCGGATTTACGATAGAGAGCGAAACGAAAAAGGCGATTTTGAAGAATAAAGAGCTTTTAAATAATGTCGCAAAGGAACGGATTTCAACAGAATTGTTAAAATTATTATGCGGGCAGAATGCGTTTAACGTCCTCGAGGAATACGAAGAGGTTTTCGGCGTTATCATCCCCGAATTAAAACCCGAATTCGGCTTTAAACAGTACGGCAGAAAGCACGCGTACACCGTATGGGATCACACGTGCCATACTGTTGACAATATCGATTCGAACGACGAAATTCTGCGCCTTACGATGCTTCTGCACGACATCGGCAAGCCTGCGACGCATAAATTAAACGACAAAGGCGATTCGACGTTTAAAAATCACGCGGCGGTCGGCGGGGAGATTGCCGAAAAGGTTCTTAAAGATTTGAGATTCAGCAATAAAATATGCGAAACCGTGACGTTTCTCGTGTCGCATCACGATATGGACGTTCCGTCGACGAGAGCCGAGGTCAAGAGGTATCTTAACATGATGGGCGAAGAAAATTTTGTCCGTCTTATGAAGATAAGAACGGCCGACCGCGGGGCGCTGAGCGAAAGTTTCCGCGATATTTCCTCTCAGACGGACTTTGCATACGCGCAGTTTTATGATATTATAGATAAAAAAGAGCCGTATACGTTAAAAGACCTCGCCGTCGACGGCACCGATTTGAAGAAAATCGGAATAACGGGCGGGAAAACGGGTGAAACGCTCGAAAAACTGCTCTGCACGGTTATCGAGAACCCGGAAATGAATACGAAAGAAAAACTAATTGCAATTGTTGAACAAACTGCAAATTAATAAAATTATTCTTTTCCAAAACACAGACAAAATATGTAGGGGAAGA
>DJEG01000062.1:17393-24076 GCA_002431305.1 Ruminococcaceae bacterium UBA5904
TCATGCGGGAAGATGATATCTTCCCCTACAAAAGAATGTTTATGCTTTGGAATTCGACAAAGGAGCGTACAAATGAGAGAAAAAATCAATCTGAATTTCGGCTGGAAATACTCCGAAACATTCTCGGAGGACATGATTAAAAAATCATACTCCGACAAGGATTTTGAGACGGTCGACATTCCCCACACGAACAAGGAAATTCCCTACAACTATTTCGACGAAAAAATGTACCAGTTCGTAAGCTGTTACAGAAAGCATTTTAAGTTCGACAAGGAAAAGCTGAACGGCTCAAAGCGCGTTCTTCTCCATTTCGAGGGCGCGTCGGTTTACGCAAAGGTCTACATAAACGGCTCGTTTGCAGGCGAACACAAGGGTGCCTACACACCGTTCGTATTCGACATAACGGACTTTTTAGCCTCCGACAACGTCATAACAGTTATGCTCGACTCGACCGAGAGAAACGAGATTCCCCCGTTCGGAAACGTTGTCGATTACCTTGTCTACGGCGGAATCTACCGCGAGGTCTGGATGGAAGTCGTCGACGATGTAAGAGTCGAGGACGTATTCATAACGACCGAGGATGTTTTAAATGAAAAGAAGGTTATCTGCGCCGACATCACGTTCTCTCATCATGCAGAGGGTGAATTGTCGCTCGAGCTTCTCGATTCGGATAAAAAAGTTATCAAAGAGAAAAAATGCGCCGTCAAGGCTCGTATTTTAAAAATCAAATGGAGAGTCGGCGGGGTTAAGCTCTGGGATTTGGACAGTCCGAATCTCTATACGTTAAGAGTTAAATTCGGCACAGACGTAACAGAATACAGATTCGGTTTCCGCTCGTGTGAATTTACTCGTTTCGGATTTAAATTAAACGGCAGAACGGTTAAGATTATCGGACTCAACCGTCATCAGAGCTACCCGTACGTAGGCTACGCGATGCCCGCCTCCGCGCAGAAGGCAGACGCCGATCTTCTTAAATTTAAATTAGGATGCAACCTCGTCAGAACCTCGCACTATCCCGACTCCGTTCACTTCCTCGACAGATGCGACGAAATAGGACTTCTCGTATTCACAGAAATGCCCAGCTGGCAGTATTTAGGCGAGGGCGAGTGGAGAAAGAACTGCCTTGACAACATCGAGAGTATGATTTTAAGAGACAGAAATCACCCGTCGGTAATCCTGTGGGGCGTAAGAGTCAACGAGGGTCAGGACTGCGACGAATTCTATAAGGAAACGAACGCTCTTGCAAGAAAGCTTGACCCGTCGAGACAGACCGGCGGAGTCAGAAACATGCCTCAGAGCTCATTCCTCGAGGACGTTTACACGTACAACGATTTCTCACATTCGGGCGGCAAAATCGCGCTTCTGCCCTCGCTTCTCGTATGCGGATTGAAGCCGTACCTTGTCACCGAAAATAACGGTCACATGTACCCGACAAAGATGTTCGACCGCGAGGAGATTCGCACCGAGCATGCGTTAAGACACGCGAGAGTTCAGAACGCATCGTTCGGCAGCAAGCGTATTTCCGGCGCAATCGGCTGGTGCATGGCGGATTATAATACTCATAAGGATTTCGGCTCGGGAGACAGAATCTGCTATCACGGCGTTACCGACATGTTCAGAATTCCGAAGCTTGCGGCGAGCGTATACTCCTCCCAGCAGGACGAAACGCCCGTCATGGAGACAAGTTCGTCAATGGATATCGGCGATTACCCCGGCGGAATCATCGGACTGACCTATATTTTCACGAACTGCGACGAAATTAAGGTCTACAAAAACGGCAGATACACAAGCTCGCTCACGCCGAAGGACGGCAAATTAAAGCATCTGCCTCATCCGCCCGTTTCGCCGGTAGACTATCTCGGCAATGTGCTCGAGGATGAGGAAGGGCTCGACCCGATAACGGCGAAGTACCTTAAAAACGCGCTTGTCGCGGCGGGCAAATACGGCTACATCATGCCCCCGCATCATTATATCGAGGNNGCGCGGCTGAACGGCTTCATCCGGGAGCAGATCCGGTCGGGCGGTCAGGTCTACGTGGTCTGCCCGGCGGTGGAGGAACAGGAGGAGCGCGAGCCGGAGGAGGTCGATCTTGCCGACATCGTCAACGGCTCGGAAAAAGAAGAAATGCCACCCCTGCGGGCGGCGGTGAAATATGCAGAGGAGCTGGCAACGACCTTCCCTGACCTCTCGGTCGCGTTCCTGCACGGCAGAATGACGTTTAATCGGATTTACGATTTGATTACGAAATATTTTGCAAACTGGGGCAACGAGCAGGTCGAGTATACGTATGAGGGATATAAAAACGGCGAACTTATCAAGACGATAACACGCACAGCCGTAAAGTCGACTCATATAAGCGTAAGCGCCGACAGCGATACTCTTACCGAGGACGAAACTTATGATGTAACGAGAATCGAAATTCTCGCGCTTGATCAGAACAACAACCGTCTGCCTTACTGCAATTCGGCGGTTAACGTAAGCGTCGAGGGACCCGCGGAGATTATCGGACCCGACGAATTCTCGTTAATCGGCGGAGTCAGAGCATTCTGGGTCAGAACAGTCGGAAAGAGCGGGGACGTTAAGGTCAGAATCAAGACCGAGTCTCAGCCGGAGCAGATTGTTGAGCTGAAAGTTATAAAGAAATAATGTGTTTGAAGGAACGTGCAGGTTTTGCACGTTCCTCATTTTGTCTGTGAATAAAAACAGCTTTTGCTATAATGAATAAAATAGTTACAAAATTGTATTAAAATATTATTATATGAGGTATTGCAGAAAAAAAATATTTACTGTATTATTATATATGCAAGGAACAAAAGATGAGTTTTTTCTCCGTTTGCCGACGGAAAAAGACATTTCCGCGCTTTAGACGACGCGCGTGTATTTTTATACGTTTTTATATGTCGGAAATTGATGCGGAAGTCATTATCTTCTATTTTTTAGCTCATTTTATGGGAGTAGAAATGTAAATGAGTAACGACAAAAAATCAAAGAGCCCGAAAACTGCGGTTATTGCCGGAATTGCGGTTATGGTGATTGTAGGAACGGCGACCGCCGTTTTCAGCGTAGATACGGAGTTTAAATCGTATGATATCGCCGAAACGACGACTGAGCCGGCTGCGGATTCGGTCGACTATGCCGAGCCTGTTTCGCATGTAGAAACCGAGACGACAACAACGACAACAACAGCGGCGACGACCGTCACAACGACAGTCTCAACGACGGCAAAACCCGAAACAAAACCGCAGACCGAGCAGGAGACAAAGCCTCAGACCAAAGCCGAAACAAAACCGCAGACGGTAAAGGGCACGCCCGTCCAGGGCGACTACGCGTGTTTTAACAATTCCGCGTTTTTCGGAAATTCAAGGTTTGAGGGGCTGCGCAATTTAAGACTGGTGCCCAATGTCTACGCAAAGGTCGGACTTACCGTAAAAACCGCGCTGACGGCTGCGGACAGCGACGGCGCGAGCCTTATCGGAAAATTCAACTCCGGCGAGAGTTTCGACAATATATTCATAATGTTCGGGGACAATGAGATAGGATATTCCGACTCATGGATTATTTCGAATTATAAAACGCTTATCTCGACGGTTAAATCATATCAGCCGAACGCGAGAATATATGTCGTTTCGATTCTGCCGATTTCGAAAGAGACAAGCGAAAAGAACGTTTATAATTACAGCAATTCGCGCATTGTCAATATGAATGCTATGATACGCGATATGTGTTCCGAGGTCGGAGCAACGTATCTCGACGTGTGGTCGGCAATGGCGGACGACAGCGGATGCCTGCCCTCGTCGGCTTCGTCGGACGGAATTCATTTCGGAAAAAGCTACTACTGCATTATGTTAAACTATATCAAATCGAGTTTGGGGTATTAAACGATGAAAAAATATGCAATGATTCTTATTTCGGCTTTACTTGCCGTATCGCTTGCAGGATGCGCGTCAGACAGCGATAAAAATAATGAAACGACAAAACCGGCGGACAAGCCCTCGCAGTCCGTAACGCAGAATGATCTTACGAATGCCGACGACAGCGCGTCGGACGGTATTTCGGCGCTCGCGCTTTCGGCTAAGGATAAGATAAAGTTCTCCTCCGAATTGGAGGATCAGGGCGACGCTCCGCTTTATACGTATTCGATGGACGCATGTGCGTCTTCGGCGGCGGGCTGGTGCGCGATGTCCGGCACCGAGCAGATAGCCGTTTTCAAAATCGCAGACGGCAAACAGAAAGAAGCCGAGGAAAAGGCGAAGGCGTATATTGATTATCTTATCGACGGTTATTCGTCGTACGGGCCTCAGGAGGTTCCGAAACTTAAAAAAGCCGTTATAAAAACTTACGGCGATATGCTCGTCGTGTGCGTGTCGGACGACGGAAATATGCAGAAAGTTTTGGACGATGTTTTCGAAAAATAATTTTGTCTGTATTTTATAATGACAAATCCGGAAGGATTTGCACCTAACCTTTTCACTCTTCACTTTTCACTATTCACTGAATAATTTAACGCGTTAAGGGCGGGAAATTATTCCGTTAAGGAGTTGTATTTATGCCCGAGAGTATTCCGGAGTTATTCGGCAGTCTTGTTTTCAATGATGAAACCATGCACGCGAGACTGCCCAAAGATATTTACCGTTCGCTGAAAAAGACAATCAGCGAGGGCAGAGAGCTTGACATTAACGCAGCTAACGCCGTTGCGACCGCCATGAAGGACTGGGCGATTGAAAAGGGCGCTACTCACTATACGCACTGGTTCCAGCCGAACACCGGCATTACCGCAGAGAAGCATGACAGCTTTATATCCCCGCAGGAGAACGGCAAGATTATAATGGAGTTCTCAGGCAAGGAGCTTATAAAAGGCGAACCCGACGCGTCGAGCTTTCCTTCGGGCGGTATCCGCGCCACGTTCGAGGCGAGGGGATATACCGCATGGGATCCGACTTCGTACGCGTTTATAAAGGATGACTCGCTGTGCATTCCGACCGTTTTCTGTTCGTATACCGGCGAGGTTCTCGACAAAAAAACGCCTCTGCTGCGCTCTGTCGAGGAACTTAACAAACAGGCTTTAAGACTCCTTCACATAATCGGCAGAACCGACGTAAACCGCGTAATTTCGACCGTCGGAGCCGAACAGGAATATTTTCTTGTTGACAAAGACCTTTACAATAAACGCCTCGACCTTATTCTGACCGGCAGAACGCTTTTCGGCGCGAAGCCTCCCAAGGGTCAGGAGCTCGACGACCATTATTTCGGCGCTATCAGACCGAGAGTTATGTCGTTTATGAAGGATTTAAACCGCGAACTGTGGAAAGTCGGCGTGCTTGCGAAGACCGAGCATAACGAGGTCGCGCCCGCACAGCATGAGCTGGCTCCCGTGTTCACTGTTACGAATATTGCGACCGACCAGAACCAGCTTACCATGGAGATTATGAAAAAGGTTGCGGACAAGCATTCGCTTGCATGTCTGCTTCATGAAAAACCGTTCGCCGGAGTCAACGGAAGCGGTAAACACAACAACTGGTCGCTTGCGACGGACGAGGGTGAAAATCTCTTAAAGCCCGGCAAGAATCCTAAGGAAAACAAGCAGTTCCTGCTGTTCCTCGCCGCCGTTTTGAAAGCGGTCGACGACTATCAGGACCTTTTGAGAATATCCGTTTCCAATCCCGGAAACGACCACCGTCTCGGCGCGAACGAGGCTCCGCCCGCTATCATCTCCGCGTTTGTCGGCGACGATATCGAGGAGGTTATCAACGCCGTTATTGACGACGACAGCAGTTTTGAAAAGAGAAACCGCGTAGCAATGGAGACCGGAGTCGACACGCTCCCGAGCTTTATGCGTGACACGACGGACAGAAACCGCACATCGCCGTTTGCGTTTACGGGTAATAAATTTGAATTCCGTATGCCCGGTTCGTCCGTTTCCATTGCCGATACCAATATTGTTATAAATACGATTGCCGCCGACGCGCTCGCAAAATTTTCCGATGAATTAAGCGGTAAGGATGATATAAATTCCGCAGTCGACGAGCTTATCCGCAGTACGTTCAAGGAGCATAAACGAATTATATTCAACGGCAACGGCTACGACAGCGCATGGATTGAGGAAGCCGAAAGACGCGGACTGCTAAACTACAGAACATCCGCCGACGCGATACCGCATCTTACCGACGAAAAGAACGTTGAACTTTTCTCAAAGCATAAGATATTTACCCGCGTCGAGCTCGAGGCAAGACGTGAAATCATGCTCGAAAATTACTGTAAGGTTTTGAATATCGAGGCGCTTACAATGATAGACATGGCAAAAAAGGATATTCTGCCGAGCGCGTTTGACTACATAAAGTCGCTTTCGGAAACCGCGAAACTCAAAAAGAGCATCGGCATCGACATTTCCGACGACGCGTGCGTTCGCACCGCGCAGAAGCTTACGATGCTGACGAACTGCGCGTACAGACGTATCGAGGCGCTTAACGACGTTATAATAGGTGCGCACGATATCGGGGACTACGAGGAAAAAGCGGATTACTTCAAAACGCAGGTTCTCCCCGCAATGCAGGAACTGCGCGCAGTAGCCGACGAAATCGAAACCGACATGGCGAGCGAATACTTACCGTACCCGAATTACAGTAAATTATTATTCAGCGTATAAACAAACAATAATTTGAAGGCATAAACAAAATATGTAGGGG
>DJEG01000119.1:0-3519 GCA_002431305.1 Ruminococcaceae bacterium UBA5904
CTTCCCCTACATATTTTGTTTGTATTAAAAAAATTATTGATGTTCAGAGGTGAAAAACATGTCAAAACCGTACGGCCTGGTTCTCTCCGGCGGAGGGGCTAAGGGCGCGTATCAGATGGGCGCGTGGCAGGCAATGCGCGAGATGAGGATTAAATTTTCATCCGTCGCGGGCGTGTCGATAGGAGCCATAAACGGCGCGCTTATCGTTTCGAATAATTACAGAGACGCGATAAAGCTCTGGAACAGCGTGACTCTCGACAAGGGCGTTAAAATCGACAGTGAATTAAAAGACCCCGACAACCTTTTCAGCTCAAAGAATTACGGCGTTTTAATAAAGGAAATATTCAAAAACAGGGGCATTGACGCGTCGCCCACGCGCGATTTTCTCGATTCGTACATTGACGAGGAAAAGGTCAGACAGAGCGGTATTCCGTTCGGCTTCGTGACGTATTCGCTCTCGCCGCTCGCTCCGACCGAGATGTTCATTGACGATATTCCCGAGGGTCAGCTTATAGATTACCTGCTTGCCTCCGCGAAGTACCCCGGAGTCAGCAAAATAGGTCCCGACGACCGGTGGTTTATCGACGGCGGAATTTACGACAACACGCCCGTAAGCCTTCTTCGCAAGCGCGGAATCAACCGCCTTATCGTTATTGATATTTCCTCAATGAAGGGCATGGCGCACAACGACGATTTTTCGTGCGCGGAGATTGTTTACATTCGTCCGTATAATCCCGAGGAACTCGGCGCGGCGTTTGATTTTTCCGACGAAATGATAAAGAAACGTCTGATAATGGGCTACCTCGACGCAAAAAAAGCGTTCGGCAGGCTACAGGGCGGAATTTACTGTTTCTCCCCGATGACTTTCAGAGGGATTATCTCCCGTTACGGAGTCGACGCGTGCGAACAGCTCGAAAAGCTCGGGTACGAAATAGGTCTTGACAGGCTTAAAATTTATAAAGAAAAAGAATTCCTGACCTCTCTTAAATTAAAATACATGGAGTATGAACTCGAAAAATCAAAAGAAGAGGCGCAGAACAATTTTATAGAAAATATCGTAAAGAAATTTACGAAAGAGAAAAACGATTACCCCCTCGCGGCGGCGGTACTGGACGATATAATTGTTTAAATTTAAGGAGTAACATATGGCGGTTTTAACGTATAAGGGCGATAAATTTTATCTTGACAATGAGGAATACACGATAATCTCCGGCTCGATGCACTATTTCAGAATTCCGAGGGAATACTGGCATGACAGACTTTTAAAATTAAAACAGTGCGGATTTAACACGGTCGAAACGTACACGTGCTGGAATCTTCACGAAAAAGAAGAGGGCATTTTCGATTTTAAGGGAATGCTCGACCTCGGCGCGTATATCGACGAGGCGAAAGACCTCGGGCTTAATGTCATTCTCCGCCCGGGACCGTACATATGCGCAGAGTGGGAGATGGGCGGACTGCCCGCGTGGCTTTTGAATTACAGGGACATGAGCATCAGATGCCTTGACGAGACGTTTTTGTCAAAGGTCGAGAATTATTACCGCGAGCTTCTTTCGATAGTCGTTCCCCGTCTTTCGACAAACGGCGGAAACGTTATCATGCTTCAAATTGAAAACGAGTACGGAAGCTACGGCGATGACCATGAATACATGCGGCGCATTGCCGAAATTTATAAAAAGAACGGCGTCGACTGTATGCTGTTCACGTCCGACGGCGCGTGCGATTCAATGTTACAGGGCGGAACTCTGCCCGAATATCTCTGTACCGCGAATTTCGGTTCGAGACCCGACGAGAATTTTAAAAAGCTTGAAGAATTCAGACCCGGTCAGCCCAAAATGTGCACCGAATACTGGTGCGGATGGTTCGACCACTGGTACGAGGAACACCATGTCAGAGAGGCTAAGGAGCTTGCCGGACTTTTTAAGGATATGCTCGACTCCGGCGCGTCGCTTAACTTCTATATGTTCCACGGCGGAACGAATTTCGGCTTCATGAACGGCGCGAATTACTATGATAAATACGAGCCGACCGTCACGAGCTATGACTATAACGCGCTGTTGTCCGAAGCCGGCGACCTCACCCCTGCTTATTATGAGGTGAGAAAAATGATAGAGGAGAAGTACGGCGCGCTTCCTCCGCTCACCGTTAAGAATTCGGAGAAAAAAGCGTACGGAAAAGTTAAACTTACAGAGAAAATTTCGATTTTTGACGCGTTAAAATACATTTCGAAGCCCGTCGCAGTCCCCGCCCCCGAATTTATGGAGGACATAGGTCAGTACTACGGTTACACGCTTTATTCGACCGAAATCGACGGACCGAGGGATGAAAATACTTTGAATTTCGACGCTGTTCACGACAGAGCGGTTGTCCTTCTGAATCAAAAATACGCGGGATATTACGAGCGTACGAGACATTCCGGCGACGTAAAATTCTCAGTGAAAAAAGGCGAAAAATTAAAACTCGACATCCTCTGCGAGAACATGGGCAGGGTAAATTACGGTCCCAAAATTCTCGACAGAAAAGGCATAAAGGGCGTTCGCATGGGACTTCAGAATCACTTCGGATGGAACATGTATTCGCTTACAATGGATAACCTCGATAAACTCGAATTCAGTGATGAAAACGACGGCGTTTCGTCCGTTCCGACGTTTTTCAGAGGAGTTTTGAACATAGAAAACGAACCGTGCGACACGTTTGTAAAACTTGACGGTTTTATAAAAGGCATTGTGATTGTCAACGGCTTTAATCTCGGCAGATATTACAACCCCGCGGGTCCGCAGAAAACTCTGTATGTCCCCGCTCCCGTCCTTAAAAAGGGCGAAAACGAGATCATAGTTTTCGAATCCGATAATGCGTCGGCGGATTTTGTCGAGTTCTGCGATAAACCGATATTGGGATAATTAAGCAAATACAAAATAAAAGCCCCGTTTTGCGGGTGTTGACAAAACGGGATTTTACGGATATAATATAGATACAAGGAGTTACCGGATAGACGGTCTGCTCTTTATGGTTTATTTAAAAATAACTGCCACTATTTGAGCATGCGGGCGGTTATTTTTTTATTATTATGTAGATCGTTATTACTAAGAGCAATAAGACTGCTAAAAACAAAGTAGCTTCTACCATAATATTATCACCCTCCTTTCTTTGTGAAAAGAGGGCGAACGCCCTCTTTCCTAAAAAAAATGAAAGAAAGGGCAAACCGCCTACCGTTTACAGGTAACTCCAGGGTTCACGAATATATAATTCGCGGACTTTTTTATTTTATCACATATTTTCTTTTTTGTAAACAGCCGATTCGACAAAAAAGCCCCGTTTCGCGGGTGTTGACAAAACGGGATTTTACGGATATAATATAGATACAAGGAGTTACCGGATAGACGGTCTGCTCTTTAGTGTGTTATAAAATAACCGTCACTGTTCGAGCTAGTGGGCGGTTATTTTAATATTAAGTATAATGTTATTACAAAAAGTAACAATATAGCTAAAAATAAAATAGCTTCTACCATAATATTATCA
>DJEG01000119.1:3598-12457 GCA_002431305.1 Ruminococcaceae bacterium UBA5904
TCCTAAAAAAAATGAAAGAAAGGACAAACCGCCTACCGTTTACAGG
The DNA here is from genome assembly GCA_002431305.1 of Ruminococcaceae bacterium UBA5904. Classification (GTDB taxonomy): domain Bacteria; phylum Bacillota; class Clostridia; order Oscillospirales; family Acutalibacteraceae; genus CALACW01. The sequence goes on from DJEG01000119.1 coordinate 3,645, forward strand.
TAACTCCAGGGTTCACGAATATATAATTCGCGGACTTTTTTATTTTATCACACCGTTTGAATTTTGTAAAGTATTGTTTTAATTTGTAAAAATAACACAAAAGAGGATTTTTTATGATTACCATTCTTGCCGTAATTTATATCGTTTTTATCTCTCTCGGACTGCCGGATTCCGTATTCGGCGTTGCGTGGCCCGTTCTTCATACAGACCTCGGCATTGCAGAGAGTTTTGCCTCCGTTTACAGTATCATTGTCGGTCTGTGCACCGGCGGTGCGAGTTTTCTCGCGGGCGTTCTGCTTCGAAAATTCGGAACCCCGAGGGTCACGTTCGTATCGATTCTCGTTACGTCCGCCGGACTTTTCGGCATGAGTTTTGCAGACAATATTTGGATGATGATAATATTCGCGATTGTTCTGGGCTACGGCGCGGGAGCGATCGACACCGGACTTAATAACTATGTCGCGCTTCATTATAAGGCTCGTCACATGAGCTGGCTTCACTGCTTTTGGGGCGTCGGCGTTACGTTAAGCCCGATAATCATGTCCGCGTTTTTGAAAAATTCGGGCGACTGGCGCGTAGGCTACCGTGTTATCGCCGTTATCCAGCTTTGCATTGCGCTTATCGTCCTTGTATTCTTAAGAAAATGGATAAAAATCGACGCGCCCGCGGACGACGATAATACAAAAAATCAAAAAGGCTCTCTTAAAATTATTTTTTCTAAAAAAGGTATACTGCTCTCCATTCTCTCCATAGGATTCTATTGCAGTATGGAATTTATTATCGGCACATGGGGTGCTACATACTTTGTCAACGTATTTTCGTTCCCGCCCGACAGAGCTTCGCTTTGGGTTTCGCTCTACTACGGCGGAATCATGCTCGGCAGATTCATTTCCGGCTTTATCGCCGATAAATTAAAAGATGATTATATGATTCTCGGCGGGCTTGCGCTGTCGTTTACAGGTGCCGTTCTGCTCGCCGTCCCCTCGGGAGCCGTCGCCGCCGTCGGTCTGCTTATTGTCGGCACGGGATTCGGCCCCGTATTTCCGAGCATTCTGCATTCGATACCGACGCGTTTCGGAAGTGAATTTTCGTCGGACATCACGGGCTTTCACATGGGAGGCGCGTACGCACTGGGCTTTATTTCGCAGTTTGTGTTCGGTTTTGTCGGCTCGAGAACGACGTTTTCGTTCATGCCGTTTCTCCTTATGGCATTCGCGGTGCTGTCCGCATTTTCGACCGTCACCGCTTCAAAAAAGTCAAAGAAGAATATTACAAACGTGTAAATTGTTTTAATACTGTTTCAATCAATTTGAATTATTCTGTTTAAACGGTAATTGTATTATTTTTATAAAAGTTATCTTGAAAAATTATAATAAATACTGTAAAATAGAAAATTAAGGAGGCGGCGCATATGGTAAGCTCCGAATATAAAAAAGTAACCGAATACCTCTCCCGCATGGGCAGGGGCGATTTCAGCGCGTTCGGCGACATATATACTATGTATGAAAAGAGGGTTTATTTCCTCTGCTGTAAGATTACCGGAAAGAAGCGCGAGAGCGAGGATTTAACCCGCGAGACATTTATTTATGTATATAATAATATAGGTTCCATAAGCAACCCGACCGTGTTTGACAAGTGGCTTTACGTTGCCGCGTCAAACAGATGCAAGATATTTTTAAAGCGCGCGGACCCCGAGAAGTATTCTTCGTATGAAGATTCGGATGAAATTCCGTCTCAGAATATCGAGGCTCTTCTTAATGCCGACGCCGAGACCGCCGCAAGAGAGGTCAATACGTTTAAAGTTACGGTTGATAAAATGAAGGCTACGGACAGAATGATTGTCTCCATGCCCGATAAGATAAGACTTGCGTTCATGCACTATTATTTCAGCGGACTTTCGTTCGAGGAAATAGCTCAGGTTGAGGGCATTTCCGTAAACGCGGTTAAGAACAGACTTTTAAAGGCAAGGGAACTTCTTACCGGGCAGGTTAAGACTCTTTGTGCTCAGGGGCTTAACCTCGACGGTCTTGTCCCCGCTATGACATATATGCTCGAAACGATGTCCTCGAGCGTTATCGTTCCCAGGGAGATTTCTCTTGCAGTTTCAGCCCAGTCGGGCGTTACGTGCATCTCGGGCGAGAGCGAGGCTGTCATAAACGACCCGTTTTTGAATAAGCCCCCTGTTTCTTCCGCTCAGCCGAGCCGTTATACGCAGACTCCGGCGCCCGGCGCGTCATATCAGAATCAGAAACGCGCAGCCGAAACTCTTGTTGACGATACGGCGGACGACGAGGATGACGACGACGATTACGAGGATGTCAGAAGGGTTCACAGCCCCGAAAAAATGTCCCCGACCGTTAAAATATTAATAGGTATAATATGCGTTCTCGTTGTAGCTATAGGCGTTATCGCCGTCGTAATATTTGCCGGTCATAAGAAGGAAGATACGACGAATCCCGATTCCGTCGTTACAACCGCCGCCGAAACTACGACGAAGAAAAAAGAGACTACGACAAAGGAAAAAGAAACCACGACCGTCGCCGAGACTACGACGAAAGCGCCCGAGACTACGACGAAGGCTCCCGAAACCACAACCAAAGCGCCCGAGACCACGACCCAGGTTTCAATTCGTGTAAATGAGAACAACCCCGGTAACGAGAATAATAACAATAACGACAATAATAATAATGATAACAATAATAACGACGTAAACAACAACGACGAACCCAACGTTCCCGCAGATAACGAACCCGGAAATCTCCCCGCCGCCGATGATAATATCAACGGCGCAGGCTGATTGAAAGGAGGACAGGCTATGTCTCTGTTAAGCCTTAAGAGCGGAACCGACGTAAGAGGTACGGCAGTCGGCGAAAATGCCGATCTCACTTCGGACGCCGTAGAAAAGATTACATCCGCTTTTATTTGCTATACTTCAAAAAAACTCGGCAAATCCCCCGAAACCATGACCGTAAGCGTAGGTCACGACTCGCGTATTTCGTCTGAAAGTATTAAGAATTCGGTTATAAAGGTGCTGCTTTCATACGGCGTTCACGTCCTTGACTGTTCGCTTGCTTCCACTCCGTCGATGTTTATGACGACAGTAAAACTCGGCTGCGATTCCGCCGTTCAGATAACGGCAAGCCACCATCCGTATGACAAGAACGGACTTAAGTTCTTTACGCGCGAGGGCGGTTTTGAATCAGAAGATATTGTCAATATATTAAATACTGCGGAGAATATTCCGGTATTCGGAGACAAAAAAGGCGAACTCGAAAAAGTCGATTTTATGTCCGAATACAGTGAAATTCTCTGCGATATGATTAAAAACGGGGTAAACGCTCCCGACTTTGATCACCCGCTGAAAGGCTTTAAAATCGCTGTCGACGCGGGCAACGGCGCAGGCGGTTTTTACGCGTATAAAGTGCTGGAGCCTCTCGGCGCGGACATTTCCGGCAGCAGATATTTAGAACCCGACGGCATGTTCCCGAATCATGTCCCCAATCCCGAAAACAAAACGGCGATGGATTCGATTTCCGAGGCTGTTATCGAGTCAAAATCAGACCTCGGCGTTATATTCGACACCGACGTTGACCGCGCGGCGTGCGTGGATTCGGACGGCAGGGAGATTAACAGAAACAGACTCATCGCGCTTGCAAGCGTTATCGCGCTCGAAAACAACCCCGGCGGTACGATAGTTACGGACTCCGTGACGAGCGACGGGTTAAAGGAATTTATAGAAAAAACTCTCGGCGGAGTTCATCACCGATTTAAACGCGGATATAAAAACGTTATAAACGAGGCAATCCGCCTTAATAACGAGGGAATAAACTGCCCGCTCGCAATCGAAACTTCGGGTCACGCGGCTTTGAGGGAGAATTATTTCCTCGACGACGGCGCGTATCTTATTACGAAAATTATTATTCAGACAGCGAAATTAAAAAACGAGGGAAAGACTCTCAACAGTCTTATTTCTTCGCTGAAAGAGCCGAAGGAAGAGGCGGAGTACAGATTTAAAATACTCGCCCCCGACTTTAAAGCTTACGGAAATTTCGTTATCGACTGCCTTTATAAATACGCAGGAATGCGCGAGGGCTGGCGTGTTGCGGACGATAACAGAGAGGGCGTCAGAATTTCGCTTGACAAAGCGCACGGGGACGGCTGGATGCTTCTGAGACTGAGTGTTCACGACCCGATTCTGCCGTTTAATATCGAGAGCGATTCCATAGGCGGAGCAGATAAAATATTAAACGAATTCAAACCGTTCATATCGCGTTTTGATAAACTCGATATAAGTTCGATTAAATAACAATTCCGTATTTCGGATTTATAAAAACATTTTTTTTCGGAGGAAAAATTTATGGCAGACAACATTCTTGACCGTTTCAAGGAAAATACCGACGAGACGGTCGTTGAGGACAACGGCAGAAAAATTAAGGTCGGCATTATCGGCACAGGCTGGATTGCAGAGGCTCACGTTCTTAATTATCTCAAATGCCCCGACGTTGAAATCGTTGCGGCGGCTGACCTTGTCGACGGCAAGGCGGAGAAATTCTGCAAGGCTAACGGTATTGAGGGCGTTCGTCTTTATCCCGACCATAAGTCGATGATTGACAATGAGGAGCTCGACGCCGTCAGCGTTTGTACTTACAACAGAACGCACGCTGAGTGTTCGATTTACGCTCTCGAACACGGCGTAAACGTTCTTCTCGAGAAGCCCATGTGCGTAACGCTCGACGAGGCTGTCGCCATCTGCAAGGCTGAGAAGAAGAGCGGAAAAATTCTCTCAATCGGCTTCCAGCCCAGATTCGACGAGAATATGAAGATGCTTAAAAAGGTCGTTGAGACCGGCGAGCTCGGCGACATTTACTACATTCAGACCGGCGGCGGCAGAAGACGCGGAATTCCGACCCCCTACGGCACGTCGTTCATTGAGGACGAAACCGCGGGACTCGGCGCTCTTGCCGATATCGGATGCTATTCTCTCGATATGGTATTGAATGCTGTCGGATATCCCAAGCCTCTCACCGTTTCGGGCTATACCTCCGACTTCTTCGGAAAGGACCCCGCAACGTATCCGAATCATCCCGAGTATGCGGAGAAGTTCGGCGTTGACGACTTCGCGGCCGCGTTTATCCGTCTCGAGGGCGGAATCGTTCTCGACTTCCGTATCGCGTGGGCGATGAACCTCGACACCCCGGGCGACACGATTATTCTCGGTAAGAAGGCGGGACTTCGTATTCCCTCGACCGAATGCTGGAACGGCAGTATCGGCGGCCCGCTCAAAATTTACAGAACCATCGCCGGCAGCGACGTTGAGACCGAAATCCCCGAGAGAGACAACGGCGAGGACAATTTCTACAAGAAGATAAGACTTTTCGTAGACGCTGTCAAGTACGGCAAGCCCGCACCCGTTCCGTCGTCGCAGATTCTCTATAACCAGGCGATTATCGACGGTATAGCAAGAAGTGCGAAGCTCGGCAGAGAAGTTGAAATCACTATTCCCGAGATTTGACAGAATAAATAATAATGCGGAATCTGCATTTTCGTGCGGATTCCGTTTTTTTATAAAATCGTTGTTGCGCAAATTTTATTTTTATATTACAATTTACAATGAAACAGCAAAAGAGAGCGTTCCTGAATAAACGAATTATTACGGAACTGAAGGGGATTTTTATTATGATGAAAACAGCAATTTACGGCGCGGGCTCGCTCGGCACCGTTCTCGGCGCATACATATCAAAGGCGGGTTACCCCGTCGACCTTATTACGAGAAATAAGGAGCACGTCGACGCGATGAACAGAAACGGCGCGCATATCATAGGCACAGTCGACATGACAGTGCCCGTTCACGCGCTCACTCCCGACCAAATTACCGAAAAATACGAGCTTATAATTCTGATGACAAAACAGCTTGAAAATAAAAAGATTCTCGAGGGGCTCAAGGATAATATGACCGACGACTGCATTGTCTGCACGATGCAGAACGGACTGCCCGAACTTTCGGTTTCCGAGGTCGTGGGCGTCGACAGAACTATGGGATGCTCGGTTGCATGGGGCGCGACGCTTCACGGCAGGGGCGTTTCCGAACTTACGAGCGAACCCGACTCCATGACATTCGGACTCGGCAGAATGAACGGCAAAAAGGACGATAAACTCATGGAGGTCAAGAAAATTCTCGAGCTCATGTGCCCGGTTGAAATCGAGGATAATTTCATGGGCGTGCGCTGGTCGAAACTTCTTATAAATTCGGCTTTCAGCGGAATGAGCGCCGTCATGGGCGGAACGTTCGGCGACGCGGCGGAGCGTAAGGATTCGAGAGTCTGCTGTCAGAATATTATTAAAGAGGTTATCGACGTCGCAGACGCGGCGGGTATAAAAATCGAACCCGTTCAGGGCAAGGATATCGTCAAACTCCTTTATTATAAAGGAAACGGAATTAAGAAAAAAATATCGAATTTCCTTATTCCGATATGTATTAAGAAGCACCGCCTTCTCAAGGCGAGCATGCTTCAGGATCTCGAAAAGGGCAGAAAGTGCGAAATTGACGCTATAAACGGCGTTGTCTGCGCCTACGGCAGAAAGTACGGAGTGCCGACGCCGTATAACGATAAAGTGTGCGAAATCGTTCACGGTATAGAGGACGGAAAATATACGTACAGCTTTGAAAATGTGAAGATGTTCGCCTCTCTCGGCAAATAAAAACGACAATAAGTGATAAATCATATTGAAGCGCTGTGCAGAAATAATGTGCGGCGTTTTTTTACGATAAATAAAATTTTTTGTAAAATTTTGAAAAAAGACTTTATTTTTCTGACTGTTTTTATTATAATAATGACAGTAAAGGAATTCTATATTATGTTCGGGGGTTCTTTACAGTAAAATTTCGGAGGTTGTGTTGTGAGTTTCTGATGAAAAACAGCAACGCTAATGTTTTGATTCACTCGAAAGGAGAATTTTATGATAAAAAAAATGCGCCCGATAATATCTGTTTTTCTGATTGTCAGCATATTGACAGCGGAATGTTTATTTGCGTCTGCTTCGGACAGCTACGAGGATGTAACGAAATATTCTTACTCCGTCAGTCCCATTCTTGCGCCTTTTAATTATGCCGTTTATGTCAAGACCGATAATCCCGATCCTACGTCATTCAGGCTTTACGATTATGACAGCCGTTATTACACCGCCGAATCTGCCGAAACCGGCGAATCGGATGATGAATCGTCCGATACGGAAATTCCGAGCTTTGAATTGTATCCGGACTGTTTTTCGGATGTATTGTACGAAAACCGCGAAACGAAGCGCGTAAACGGGGGATACATTTTTTATTGTCCCGATCAATGCAGCGACGGCGGAGAACTGGTTGTTCAGCAAAAAATCGGCGAAGGCGCAGGTGTAACGACCATTTATTTCAGCGGTTGGGATTCTTCGACCAAGTACAGCGGACTGTTTGAAGATACCGATATAAAGATTGAGTGTGACGAATTAAAATCGACGAAAGGCTATCTTGCCGAATATGCAAATTCAAAAGGTTCGACATTGTTTGAAAAATTAGACGCGGTTCAATCTTATCTATCCGAATACGCCGTTTATCCGTTCGGCGTGTATGATGATACGAAACCGACAGGTTCATATCCCTGTCTTGCGGCATCGCGGTATTATCCGGAACTTTCACTGAATACTCACTGTGAAAATGTATACGTAAAATCAGACGATATGCTGCTGTACCGCGCTTATCCTTTTATTCTTGATTCCGCGTCGTTCCCCGGGATTATGCAAAGCGTTGCGCAGACTCTTGAACCTGCCGCCGAAATTACCGACGGCTCGTCTCATCCGTATGTTAATGTAACATTTAACGGAGAAACAAAAACATACGGCGGAGCAGGAGCCGGGGACTATGATGATTTGCCTTTGAACAGCGTCAATGCATTCTATACGTTTAAGGGCGATTCGGACGATTTGTCAAAAGAACGAAATTTGGACAATTACAGAAAAATGCTTATGGATTATAAGTCGGCCGCCTCAGAGGCCGCTCAGGAACTGCTTGACCCGATAGACGGCGAAACCTATCGGAAAACAATCACGGAAACAGGCGGAACCTTTATTAAAATTTTAACGGAAGGATTTATAACAGGCCGTTCTTACGCCTATGTGATGCCGAACACATACGGAGGTGTTAAAACGTTGTCCGATACATGGGTCAAGGGCAGATATATCAACGAATACGAATATCTGTATACCGGATGCACTTTTGAGGATTTTCCGAATGCCAACATCCTTGTTGATGATTATGAATATACCGATAAAGACGGCGAAAAGCATGTTGAAGACGTCCTTTTTTACTATGACGAATCAAATGATAATTGGAGCGCCGAATCTTATTACGGATTTACCTGGGGGGATGAAACCGTTCCCGACGAGTTTTTCCTGAGCCGGGAGCAGGTCGTTAAAATGGGCGTAGATAAAAACGGCGGAATTCTTCCGGAAAGCGGACTGATATACGATGGGTCGGCAGAGCCCGGAACGCCTTTTACGAATGTTCTCGTACAGGGCGTGAGTCTGCCGGAAAGCGTCGAAGTTCCTATGGGAGAAACAGCTTCAATAAAGGCGGATATTATTCCGAATAACGCCGGAGAGAAGTATTGTATCTGGGAGTCGAGCGATGAATCAGTGGTTGTTATTTTAAACTCGGATGATGAAACATGTCAGATAAAAGGTGTTTTAGAGGGTACGGCAACCGTAAAAGTAATGACCTTTGACGGCCGGTATGTCGGAGAATGTCTTGTAACCGTCGGTCCTTCGGAGGAGAAACCCTC
>DJEG01000009.1:0-10676 GCA_002431305.1 Ruminococcaceae bacterium UBA5904
GCCTTTACCCCGGGAAGACAATGTCTTCCCCTACATAATTTGTTCATTCCTTATAATTAATTTGTGCGATAAATTATTGTTTTTTATAAAAATTTCGGCGGATTCATGAGAATCCGCCGGCTTTATTTTGTTATATTTCTATCTGGTCTATAATCTGTCTCAGGCAGTCTGCGGAATGACGGAGTTTTGCCTGTTCCTCATCGGTAAGGGGAGTTTTGATTTTTCCTATGATTCCGTTCTTTCCGACAATCGTCAGAATGCTCAGTGCAACATCCTCGATTCCGTACTCGCCGTGCATCATTGACGAAACCGTCATCGACGTGTCCGCCTCGGAAAATATGCATTTTACGATATGACATACGGAGATTGAGACGGCGTAGAATGTTGCGCCCTTTTTGGAAATTACCTCTCCGCCGGATTTTTTAATGTAATTTTCGACCTCGTTGTAGTCGAGTCTCGGAATGGGCGTGTCCTTATTAAGCTCGAGGCAGTCGTAGTATTTGTCGATTTCGATATTTGATATCGAGCACATCGACCACGGAACGAATGACGAGTCCCCGTGCTCGCCGTAAACGCAGGCGTGTATGTTCTGCTTGTTTATGTTGTAGTAATCCGCGATTCTCGAGCGGAGTCTCGCAGTGTCGAGTATTGTTCCCGAACCGATAATTCTGTTCTCGGGGATTCCGGATATTTTATTGAATACATAAGTAAGAATATCGACCGGGTTGCTGACGATTATATAAATCGCGCCGGGCGCATACTTTGTTATCTGCGCCGCTATGGTTTTTAATATTTCTACGTTTGTTCTCGTCAGGTCGAGTCTCGTCTGTCCGGGTTTTCTCGCGATTCCCGACGTTATAATAACTATGTCAGAGGCTACCGCGTCTCTGTATGTTCCGGCGTAAACCTTTACCGGCGGCATGAACGGTGTACCCTGGTTTATATCCATTGCTTCGCCCGATGCCTTCGTGTTGTTTATGTCTATCATTACGATCTCAGACGCTATACCCTGCACCGCCATGGTGTAGGCGATCGTTGAACCGACGCTTCCGGTTCCTATTATTGTGACTTTAGTCATGTACAATCATCTCCTGCTTGTTAATATTTTAACAATTCATCGTCAATAAATCAACTTTATAATGCGTTTAATAATTAAATTCTACTTTTTTTATAAAAATTCATATTCTGTTTATAAAAATTTATATATTGAGATAGTTTTTAGCAAAAAAAATATGTTGAGATATTTTATAGATTATGATAAACTATTATAAAAGAAAAAATTAAAATTTTTATTTAATAAATAACGGAGTGGTAATAATATGACAAAGGGTTCCAAAGCTATTATCAGTATTTGTCTTGTGTTCTCGCTTATTCTCATGGGCATGGGCGTTTATCTCATTTTTATGCCCGAAACCGGTTCGCAGGGACAGGTTCAGCAGGGCGACGTGAACAATAATAATGTTCAGAATCCCAACGTACAGCAGAACGCCGCCAATAATCAGGTTCAGCAGAATCCGAACGCCGATGCAAATAATCAGGTGCAGACTCCGGCTGATAATGCAAATAATCAGGCGCAGACTCCCGCCGCCGATCCAGAGGGCGACGCGTCGTCGTGGAACACACAGCAGATTCTCGATAAGCTGACGCTTGCGATGAATACGACGAAGTCGAGCGCCGGTAACTGCACCGCTCATCACAAGGAGGGCATCACGGTCGAGATAACCGACTGCCCCGGAGGAAACACGGTTAAGAATCTCATAACTCCTCTTGTAGATAAATTTACTCAGCCGACCGAGGAGGACATCACGTTTACAAACGGCGCGGGAACAAACGCTAAGGGCGAAAACGTTACTTTTAATTCGATCCCCCCCGTTGACAAAAATTTCTCGCTTCCCGCCGCGGGCGTGGCTTCCGCTGTCGCTTCTTCGGACGGAACGAATACCGTAATAACCGTAACGCTCGTCGAGGAAAAAACGACTCTTGCCTCTCCTATTCCGCAGTACACGAGCAACGTTATAGGTTATCTTAATCTTAACAACCTCGACCTCGGTTCTGTTAAAATCGATGCCTGTGACTTTACTTACACGGGCTCATCCGTTACCGCGACGATTGATTCGAATAACAGACTTGTAAACATTAAGTACAGACTTCCCATGGCAGTAACAGGTTCGGGCAGTATGGGCTTTATCAAAGCCACGGTCGGATTTACCGGCGAGCAGAACGAGGAATGGTCGTTTAACTGGGCTTAAAATAACAAATCGACTCACGGCAGACGGCATCTTCATGTCCCCGCCGCTTATAAATTAAAGCGCGTCGGCGATTGCCGTAAGTTCGTTATTATCAAAGCCGGTACAACCAATGTTTTCGCAGAGAACGGAATCTATTCTCTTCTCAGTTATCTTTTTCACTCAACAATCACTTCTGCTGATTATTGTTTGTTGACAAATCGCTTTATTGATTCTATAATTTTAAATAACATATATTGTATTGGAGGTTTACCGATGCCCAATAAAATTAAACTCGGAATTATCGGAGTAGGAAACATGGGAAGCGGTCATATAAAGAATTATACGGATTCGAAGCTTCCCGAGGTCGAGATAACCTGCGTTGCCGATATCAATCCCGCAAGACTTGAATATGCCAAAGAGCAGATTCCGTCTGTTGTCTGCTTTAACGACGCTTCTTCTCTTATCAAAAGCGGACTGTGCGAGGCGGTTCTTATCGCGACTCCGCATTATTCGCATCCGCCGATAGCGATTGAGGCGCTTAATTCGGGACTTCACGTTATGAGCGAGAAGCCCGCCGGCGTTTACACAAAACAGGTCCGCGAGCTTATCAAAGAAGCCGACAAGCATCCTGAGCTTACATATGCCATAATGTTCAATCAGCGTACGAACTGCGTTTACAGAAAAATCAAGGAGCTTATTTCGTCCGGCGATTACGGCGAGATTAAGCGCGTAAGCTGGATTATCACCGACTGGTACCGAACTCAGGCGTATTACAATTCCGGCGGATGGCGCGCCACATGGGCGGGCGAAGGCGGCGGCGTTATGCTCAACCAGTGTCCGCACCAGCTTGATTTATGGCAGTGGCTGTGCGGTATGCCCTGCAGGATAAAGGCTGTATGCCATGAGGGCAAATGGCACGATATCGAGGTCGAGGACGACGTAACGATTTACGCGGAGTATCCCAACGGCGCGACGGGCACATTCATCACCACGACAGGCGATTATCCCGGAACGAACAGGCTCGAAATAACTCTCGACAGGGCGAAAATTGTTTGCGAGCACGACGGCGAAAAGGATGTTTTCACCATCAAAATGTGTGAACTGGAAGAGAAAATCAGCGATAATTTAAAGAACTGCCCCGAGGGCTTTACGGATATTAAATGCGAATGGAAGGACGTTGAAACCGACGGCAAAAACGAACAGCACGTCGGTGTTGTCAATGCATTTGCCGCACACCTCTTAAGGGGCGAACCTCTTATTGCAGACGGCAGAGAAGGCATAAACGGACTTACGATTTCCAACGCGGCGTTTTTGTCGTCGTGGCTTGACAAGACGGTTGAGATACCGTTTGACGAGGATCTTTACTACGAAAAATTACAGGAAAAAATCAAAAATTCAACCTATAAAAAGACCGTAGTTGAGCAGGTTCAGTCGGATATGAGTTCGACGTTCTGATTATTGTTTTAATATTAAAAAACCGTAAACCGCGATTTTAAAACGGTTTACGGTATTTTTTTATTTATATTGCCGTAAATCTTATGCGGAAGTGTATATTTTGTTTGCGTTTTGTAATAAATTTGTACGATAAATTATTGTTTACTATTTTGAAATTGTGATATATAATATGTATATATATTTTATTTATATCGGAGTGATTAAAATGAAAAAGCCGGTTATGGGCATACAGCTTTACACATTAAGGGACTACATAAAAACGGCGGAGGATTTTGATTCGACGCTCGAAAAACTTGAAAAGGCGGGCGTGCGCGACGTTCAGATTTCCGCAATAGGCGATATTGCGCCTGAAGTACAGCGTGAAATTCTCGATAAGCATAACATGCGCGTGTGCGTTACACATAAACCGCTCGAGTCAATCCTCGGCGACATCGGCGGTATGATCGCGCACCACAAGACGATAGGATGTGACGCGATTGGTCTCGGTTCGATACCCGAAAACGAGCGCGAAAACCGCGAGGGGCTTATTGATTTAATTAAAAAACTCGAAACCGCGGCGAAAAAATACAAGGAAAACGGTATTTCGTTTAACTATCATAATCACGATTTCGAATTCAAGCCCTTTGACGGCGGGGAGAGCATAATGGATATTATTTTATCCGTCTCCGACCCCGGGCTTTTCAATTTTATCCCCGACGTCGCGTGGATTGATTACGCCGGTTTTGACCCGTGCGAGGTTTTAAAGAAAATGAAGGGCAGAGTCAAGGTTGTTCATTTTAAGGATTATGTAAGGGATTCCGATGGCAAAAAGCACTTTGTCCCGCTCGGCGAGGGCGTTGTTGACCTTGAAAAATGTTACGATACGGTTTGCGAACTCGAAATGCCGTACGTGATGTACGAACAGGACGACGAGTGGCCGGACGGCGACGCGTTCAAGGCGTGTGAGATATCGTGGGAGTATATGAAGAATCTTCAGAAATAATTTACTGCGGATATATCGATTCGGCGGATTTAACATCCGCCGTATTTTTTTAAAAAAACGTAATTAGCACTCAAAACGGATGAATGACAAAAAAATTTTAATTTTTTTTGAAAAAAGTATTGACAAAAGCATCTCGACGTATTATATTATAGATAAAGGTTAGCACTCCAAGAGTGTGAGTGCTAATCAAAACGGAGGTCAGCATGATGGAATTATCACAAAGAAAAAGGAAGCTGTTAGCCCTCATTGTCGAGCGCTATATTGCCTCGGGCGAACCGGTAGGTTCCTCGGTTCTTTGTTCAGCACTTGCGGTTTCGTCGGCTACCGTCCGTAACGAAATGGCGGAACTTTCGGCGATGGGTCTGCTCGACCAGCCCCACACGTCGGCGGGACGTATGCCCACGCAGAGAGGTTTGAGATATTATCTCGACAATCTTATAAATCCCGCTGAGTTAAGCAACGCTGACAGATTCCGTATCGAGAGCCGATTTGATATGACTCTCGGCGACCCGGTTAAGATTCTCGAACAGGCCGGACGGATTCTCTCGTCGATTACGGGATGCGCCGCCGCGATGTCAACTCCGTTCGATTCGCAGGCAGTCATTCGCAGAGTCGAGATTGTCCCCGTCGGAAATTACACCGCGCTTGTTGTGATGATGATTTCCACCGGTGTTGTCAAGAGTTCGATATGCAAATGCAGCGTCCCGCTTGACATGAACATGGTTCAGCTTTTTTATTCAATTGCCGGTTCGTGTTTCATCGGCAGACGAACGGACGAACTTACAGCCGGTGCGATTCAAAGTATAACCGCTTCGCTCGGAGACAAAATGATAGCGATGCTTCCGCTTATGGTAACGCTCAGGGTGCTTGTTTCGGAGGCTTCGCAGAGTCAGATAATCACTTGCGGAGAGTCAAATCTTTTGTATCTCGACGGATTCGATTCGGACGCTCATTCGGTTATGGAATTTATGAAGCACACGGACGCGCTTGCGAGAGTTCTTTCCTCCCCGTCCGACGGCGTACGCGTTACGCTCGGCAGAGAGAACAGGTACAGAGAACTTGAAAATACGTCGGTTATGACCGTCGGCTATTCGGTTCTCGGACGGCAGGTAGGTTCGCTTGCGGTAATAAGTTCGCTGAGAAGCGATTATTCACGGCTTATACCGTGTCTTAAGTTTACCTCAGAGCTTGTAGGCAGAGCATTATCGCAGGCTATCGAAGAATAAAAGGAAACAGGGTGACGGCAATGGCAGAGGCTAAAAAGTCAGATAAGACCAAAAATAAAAAAGTAAAAGAAACTCAGGAAAATCAGACGGATAAAAAGACAGAATCCGAAAAGCCCGAAGAAGCCGAAAAGGAAACGAATTCCGACGGCGAAAAGGATTCTCTTGATTCGGAGATTGAAAATATAAGAAACCAGCTTTCGCAGGTTAACGACAAACTGCTGAGAACGCTTGCAGAGTACGACAATTACAGAAAACGTACTCAGAAGGAAAAAGAGGCCATTTACTCAGATTCAAAGAGTGAAATAGTCATGAAGCTTCTCCCGGTTATCGATAATTTCGAGAGAGCGGAAAAGACCGAACAGCCCGATTTCGAAACTTATAAAAAGGGTATCGATATGATATTCACCCAGCTCACAGAGGCGATGAAGAGCCTCGGGGTTGAGAGCTTCGGCGAGACGGGCGATGGATTCGATCCGAATATGCACAACGGCGTTATGCATATAGACGACGAGAATCTCGGCGAAAACGTTATAGCCGATGTGTTTATGAAAGGCTATAAAATGGGCGATAAAGTTTTAAGACCCGCGACCGTCAAGGTTGCAAACTGAAAACGCTTAATACGGCGAAAGCCGTCAATATAAACAAGATTTTTACTCGTTAAAGGAGATAGTTAATTATGTCAAAGGTTATAGGTATTGACTTAGGTACAACAAATTCATGCGTAGCGGTTATCGAAGGCGGAGAGCCCGTAGTTATCCCCAACGCGGAGGGAGCAAGAACCACCCCGTCGGTAGTTGCATTCGGTAAGAACGGCGAGAGAATGGTAGGTCAGGTTGCAAAACGTCAGGCCATTACCAATCCCGACCACACCGTTTCTTCAATTAAGAGACAGATGGGTTCCGATTATCATGTTACAATCGACGATAAAAAATACACTCCCCAGGAAATTTCGGCTATGATTCTTCAGAAACTGAAATCGGACGCAGAGAGCTACCTCGGCAGCAAGGTAAGCGAGGCTGTTATCACCGTTCCCGCATACTTCACCGACGCACAGCGTCAGGCTACCAAGGACGCGGGCAAGATTGCCGGACTTGATGTTAAGAGAATTATAAACGAGCCTACGGCTGCCGCGCTCGCATACGGTATTGATAAAGAAAATGATCAGAAGATCATGGTTTACGACCTCGGCGGCGGTACGTTCGATGTTTCAATTATTGAAATGGGCGACGGCGTTCAGGAGGTTCTCGCTACCGCAGGTAATAACAGACTCGGCGGCGACGACTTTGACCAGAGAATTATCAACTGGATTGCAGATGAATTCAAGAAATCCGACGGAGTCGACCTCAGAGGCGACAAGATGGCTATGCAGAGACTTAAAGAGGCGGCCGAAAAAGCTAAAATTGAGCTTTCCGGCGTTACAACCTCTACAATAAGCCTTCCCTTCATCACCGCGGATGCAGCAGGTCCGAAGCATCTTGAGATGACTCTTACCAGAGCTAAATTCAATGAACTGACCGCAGACCTCGTAGAGGCTACCATGGGACCCGTACGTCAGGCTATTTCGGACTCCGGTCTTAAAATCAGCGATATCGACAAGGTTCTTATGGTCGGCGGTTCTTCGAGAATTCCCGCTGTTCAGGAAGCTATCAAATCATTTACGGGCAAAGAGCCCTTCAAGGGTATCAACCCCGATGAGTGCGTTGCAATAGGCGCGGCCATTCAGGCAGGCGTTATGGGCGGCGAAGTTGAGGGTATGCTTCTTCTTGACGTTACGCCCCTGTCGCTGGGTATCGAAACTCTCGGCGGCGTATGCACCAAGATTATAGAGAGAAACACCACTATCCCCACTAAGAAGAGTCAGATATTCTCCACCGCCGCGGACAATCAGACCTCCGTTGAGGTTCACGTTCTCCAGGGCGAGAGAGAATTTGCAAAGGATAACAAGACCCTCGGCGTATTCCACCTTGACGGTATTCTTCCCGCAAAAAGAGGCACGCCGCAGATTGAAGTAACGTTCGATATCGACGCTAACGGTATCGTACACGTTTCCGCTAAGGATCTCGGTACCGGCAAGGAGCAGTCCATTGCAATCACGTCCTCGACCAATATGTCAAAGGAGGATATTGACAAGGCTGTACGCGAGGCTGAGCAGTTCGCAGAGGAAGACAAGAAACGTAAGGAAGAGCTTGATATAAGAAACGCGGCAGACCAGATGGTTTACCAGAGCGAGAAGATAATCTCCGAAAGCGGCGACAAGTTCACTCCGGAAGAGAAGAGTTCGCTTGAGACAAAGATTGACGCTCTTAAAGAGGCTCTTAAGGGTCAGGATCTCAATCTTATCAAGTCCAAACAGGAAGAACTCGAAAAGGATTTCTACGCTGTTTCCGAGAAGCTCTACAAGGCGGCGCAGGAGCCTGCAGGTCAGCCGGGTGAGCAGGATTTTGAAACCAATCAGCAGACGGGCGGTCAGTCCGCTCCCGGAGCCGACGGATATTACGATACTCCGTACACCGACGTAAACGAGTAATTATTAAGCAAATCGTTACCTCACTCCGTTTTGGGGTGGGGTACGTTCGGTAAATACAGTGATCCCGTTTATGAGATCGGAAGGAAACATATATGGCGGATAAAAGAGATTATTACGAGGTGCTCGGCGTTTCCAAGGACGCGAGCGAGGCCGATATTAAAAAAGCATACAGACAGATGGCGAAAAAGTACCATCCTGACCTCAACCCCGGCGACAAAAACGCAGAAGCTAAGTTCAAGGAAATCAATGAGGCTTATGAGGTTCTGTCCGACAGTGAGAAAAAGGCCAAGTATGACAGATTCGGTCATGCAGGCGTAGACCCGAACTACGGCGCGGGCTCAGGCGGATTCGGCGGCGGCGGATTCGGCGGCGGATTCGACGGCGGAATGGACTTCGATTTGGGCGATATATTCTCGAGCTTTTTCGGCGGCGGATTCGGCGGGGCTTCAAGATCCTCTGCCAATCCCAATGCACCCCAGCGAGGAAGCGATATTCAGACGAATGTTTCCATTTCGTTTGAAGAGGCGGCTAAGGGATGCAGAAAAACTGTTGAGGTTCACCGTATTGAGGTATGCGACCAGTGCTCCGGCACCGGCGCGGCAAAGGGTTCGACTACTCAGACGTGTCCCGACTGTAAGGGCAAGGGTCAGATAAATACACAGCAGCGCACTCCGTTCGGAGTTATATCCTCAACTAAAGTCTGCCCGCGCTGCGGCGGCAAGGGAACCATAGTTACATCCCCCTGCCCGAGATGTAAGGGCAAGGGCATGATTCGCCGTCCCGTTAAAATTGACGTTGACATACCCGCGGGCATTAACGACCGCCAGGCCGTAAACGTCAGAGGTCAGGGCAACAAGGGCATCAACGGAGGTCCCGCCGGCGATTTGAGAGTCGGAGTAAACGTACGTCCGCATCCGTTCTTTGAACGCGACGGATATAATATATGGTGCGACGTCACCGTGTCGTTTGTTCAGGCGGCTTTGGGCGACGAACTTCTCGTCCCCACGCTCGACGGTAAAATTAAGTACACGCTTCCCGCGGGAACGCAGAGCGGAGACGTGTTCAAGATAAAGGACAAGGGTATTCAGATGCTCAACCAGCGCGGTAAAGGCGATATGCTCATAAGAATTATCGTCGAGGTTCCCAGACAGCTTACCCAGAAGCAGAAAGAGCTTTTAAGAGAATTCGACAGTCTTTCGGGCAAGAAGAATCCGTTTTCCGCGAGTGCAAATCCCGCGGCCGCGGCGAGCGCCGAGTCTGAAAGGAAAGGCTTTTTCGGCAAAAAGAAAAAGTAAATTATAATAATTTAAGACGGAGGCAGCAGCTTCCGTCTTTTTTTGATATTTTGAATTAATTAATAAAAATTTCGGCTAAAATAGGACTGCTTTCTATTTTAGCCGAAATTTTTTGTTTTTATATTAACCAAATCGGTACAATGAGATTATCCCGGTCAAACGCGCCGAGCGTATCGGCAAGGCAGAGAACCGCCGAGGTGCCGAGAGTGAGCGGAGACTTGTCTATAATTTTAAAAGTGTTTGTAATTCTTCTGTCGGGAGAAGCTGTTTTCTTAATTTCCAGAGGGCACAGTCTGCCGTCGCCTTCGATTATTACGTCGATTTCCTTCGCGTCGCGGTCGCGGTAATAATTGATATACGGTTCGAGTCCGGCATTCTGATAGCTTTTCATTATCTCGGAAACGGTGAAGTTTTCAAGAAGTGCCCCGCTCATCGCCCCGCTCAACGCGACTTCGGGCGACGACCATTTTGTAAGATAGCATACAAGCCCCGTATCATAAAAATACAGCTTCGGAGTCTTAATTGTCCGTTTTAATACGTTATTCGAATACGGGTGCAGAAGAAAGACGATTCCGAGCGTTTCGAGGATACTAAGCCACGATTTCGCCGTGACCTGGTCTATATCCGCGTCGTCCGCCATCGCTTTATAATTTACAAGCTGAGAAGCCCGCGCGGCGGCGGCAGTGATAAATTTTGAGAATTTCAAAGCGTCTATCGCGCCCGAAAGTTCGCGGACATCGCGTTCGATATATGTTGACAGATACGACGAATAGAATATATTTCTGTCTGTGTAATCCCCGCTGATCATGCCCGGCATACAGCCGTTCCATATCCGCTCGTACATCTTGACAGCCGAAACGGGTTTTATCTCTCTGCTGTCGGATAAAAGCGCGTTAAAATCCGCAGTAAACGGGCGCGGCGGAGAGTTTGTTATCTCCCGCTGTGACAACGGCGACATGTGCA
>DJEG01000009.1:10769-17569 GCA_002431305.1 Ruminococcaceae bacterium UBA5904
GAGCCGGTGAGCCAGAAATCGCCGGGATTATGGTGCGCGTCAACATAAATTTTTATATACGTGAACAATTCGGGGGCATACTGAATCTCATCGATAATGACCGGCGGGGCATAAAGCTCTAAAAACAGCTTCGGGTCGTTTTTTGCCGTTTCCCGCACCGTTAAATCGTCGAGAGAAATGTATTTTCGTCCAATGTTTTCCTTTTCGGCGAGGTTTTTGAGCATGGTGGTTTTGCCCGACTGCCTCGGTCCGGTCAGAAGTATTGCGGACCATGTTTTTGAAAGAAGCGTTATATGCTGTTCAATATGTCTGCTGATATATCCCATAATGCACCTTCCGAGAATATTTCATCTTTATTATATATTATTTTTTCCCTGAAAGTCAATAAATATTTCGGCTGAAACAGAGAGCAGTCCTATTTCAGCCGAAGTTTTTTTGTTTTTACATTTGAAAATTCAGATAAAGTAATAAATCTTTGTTTTTTATCATAATAATACACAAGTAAGTTTTACGGGGCGGTGTTTATGAACGAAGAAAACAAGATAAAATTTCCGCATAATGTTTTTCTCGAGGACAGAAAGAAGCTGAGCGTTTCGGGAGTAAACGACATCGGCAGTTTTGACGACGAGACGATAGTCGCATATACGGATATGGGCGAGCTGACTGTACGCGGAGATGGGCTTCACATTAACAAAATGAGCGTCGATACGGGCGAACTTTCGGTTGAGGGCGAAATTTCCGCGCTCATATATTCCGAAAATGAAAATCCTAAAAAGAACGGCGGATTTTTTGCGAGGCTGTTCGGATAATGTACGGCGACAGTTTAAATTTACAGTATGAAAATCTGCTCGCGTCGCTCGGCGCGGGGTTCTTATTCGGAGCATTGTACGACGTTGTCAGATTTTTGAGAATCGCGGCAAAAAAAAGAAAATACTTTCTTATCGCGCTCGATATAATATTTCCGCTTATCGTCGGGATTACGACATATCTTATTGCCCTGAGCGTAAATTACGGCTTCGTCAGATTCTATATCGCGGCGGGAGAGCTTCTCGGCGCCGTTGTTTATAATCTGAGTGTTTCAAGATATCTGTTTTCATTTATTTCGAACGCATATTCCTTTATTCTGAATAAAATAAAACGTGTTTTGTCGTTTATTTTAAAGCCTCTGAACTTTATAGACTCGAAACTTTTCAGAAAAACGGACGATATCGGCACAAAAATTAAAAAAAGAGTTAAAAATTCGAAACTTTTTCGTAAAATCGACTTGAAACCCCGCATTGCAATGTTGTATAATAAACTCAAATATAATTTTTTTTATCGTATGAAAGGCGGCGGGCGCGATGAAGGAGAAGAAAAACCGTAAGTTCAGCATAATTCTCGCCTGCGCCGCAATACTGCTTGTGTGCGTTATGGTTTTTCTGCTGACGGGCTACATGCGCGACATACGCCAGAGTCAGGAAAATCTCAGCCGTAAGCAGGAACAGCTCGACGAGATTTCCCGTGCGAACGACGATCTTAAAAATTATATAGACGAGGACGAAACGAGCCGTATTCTTCGTTCGGCAAGGGATAACGGATACGTATACCCGGACGAAAACGTTTACGTTGAAAAATAGGCTCGCGGAATATAAAACCTTACAGGAGGAAAAAGGCTTACTATGCAGGTAAAAATCGGTGATATCGTTGAGGGTAAAGTAACCGGACTTACGAATTTCGGGGCGTTTGTGAAACTTACGACCGGCGAGGTCGGTATGGTACATATTTCGGAGGTCGCCTCTGCGTATGTCAAGGATATCAAGGATCACCTTTCCGAGGGGCAGGACATTAAGGTCAAGGTGCTCGCTGTCGGCGACAACGGCAAGATAAGTCTGTCGATAAAGCAGGCTCAGCCCGAACAGCCGAAGGAGAAAGAGTTCAAGCAGTCGGACAGAAAGCCTTACCGCAAGCCGAACAGAGGAAATCCTTCCGTATGGCAGGGCAGACCCGCAGAGGATAAACCCCAGTCGTTCGAGGACATGATGGCGAAGTTCAAGCAGATAAGCGACGAAAAGCAGGCGGATATCAAGCGCTCCGGCGAGTCAAGACACGGCGGAGGCTATAACAGACGCGGGTCGAATAAGTATTAATTAATACATAATAATAAACAAGAAACGGCGAGCCGAAGCTATCGGCTCGCCGTATATATTTTGTATTTGAATTTATTATGACAATTCGTGAATGAAAAGTCCGCTTAAGAGTTTCGGCTCGAACCACGTTGATTTCGGGGGCATTATGAGTCCCGCGTCGGCGATATCCATAAGGTCGTCGAGCGTGGTCGGGTACATTGAAAACGCAATCTTCATATCGAGCGCGCATCTTCTCTCAAGCTCTTCGAGTCCGCGGATTCCGCCTACGAAGTCAATGCGCTTGTCCGTTCTCGGGTCGGAAATGCCGAACACGGGCGTAATGCAGTTCTTCTGTAAAATCGAAACGTCGAGTCTGTCAACGGGGTCGGAGTCGTCGTACGTGCCTTTTTTCGCGGTGAGCTTGTACCACTTTGAGTCGATATACATTCCGAAATCATGTTTATGCTCGGGATGATACGGCTTGTCACCGTAAAGCGATATTTCGAATTTTTCACCGATTTTATTAATAAGCTCGTCCTTCGTCATGCCGTTATAATCGGCGATAAGGCGGTTGTAGTCCATAATCGCGAGGTCGTCGCTCTTGAAGTAAACAGCGAGGAAGAAATTAAATTCTTCGTCACCCGTATAGCCGGGGTTTGCCTCTCTGCGCTTTTGTCCGACCTTGACGGCGGATGCGGCGCGGTGATGACCGTCGGCGATGTAGAGACAGGGGATTGACTTAAACTGCGAAACGAGCGCGTCAATATCCTTTTCATCGTCGATAACCCAGACGGTGTTTTGTACGCCGTCCTTTGTAACAAAGTCGTATTCGGGAGTCTTTGCAGTGTACTTTGCGACGATTGTATCAATCTCGTCCTTACCGCGGTATGTAAGGAATATCGGGCCTGTGTTCGCGTTGCACGAGTCGACGTGGCGGATTCTGTCCGCCTCTTTGTCGGCTCTCGTAAGCTCGTGTTTTTTAATAATGTTGTTCATGTAGTCGTCGATTGACGCGCATCCGACAATGCCCGTCTGCGAGCGCGAATTCATTATCTGACGGTAGACATAAAGACAGGGCTTGTCCTCTTTAAAGCAGATTCCGTCGTCGGAGAGCTTTTTAAGATTCTCAGCAGCCTTTTTGTATACCTCGTCTGAATAAATGTCAACGTCCTCGGGCAGGTCAACCTCCGCTTTGTCGACGTGAAGGAACGAGTACGGTTTGTCTTTAACCGCAATTCTCGCCTCTGCGCTGTTCATAACGTCGTAGGGGAGAGCGGCGACGGAGGAGGCGTATTCCTTTTTCGGTCTGACGGCTCTGAACGGTCTGATAACTGACATATAAATCATCCTTTCACGGGTAAACAATAATTTATTTTTTTAAACGCAAACATTCTTTATGTAGGGGAAGACATTGTCTTCCCGCATGAGACTTTCGGTTTTATCATTAATAACAATGCGTCAGCAATATGAAATTTCCGGGTTTTTGAAGGCAAAATCATAATTAAAAATCCCTGCCTTTACCCCGGGAAGACAATGTCTTCCCCTACATAATTTGTTTATTCTTTATAATTAATTTGTGCGATAAATTATTGCTTTATTTTTCCGTTTATAAAATATACTTCGCTCTGTGACAGTGCGTAAATTCCCGAAACAGAAGAATTCAGAACAAAATAGCTGTTCTGCGTGAGCACCGGGAGCAGAACGCAGTCGTCTATGAGTTTCTGTTCAAGCTGTTTATATATTTCGATTTTCGCCTGCGCGCCGTTCGCCGTTCTTACCGAGTCGAAAAGCGCGTCATAGCTTTCGCTTTTATATCCCATTAAATTCGACGACGATTCTGACGTAAATCCGCCGAGCATCGCATAAACTTTATTTGACGAATACGAAACGGGGCAGAACGCAATCTGATAACTGCCGTTTTTGACCTGCGCCGTTACGTTTTCGAGCGTATCTGTCTTTATTTTTACGTCCGTTCCGAGCGCCTTCTGCCACTTCTGAATCTGAAGTTTTACCTGCGGGGCGAAATCCTCGGTTGTCAGAACCGTCACGGCGGCGGAGTCAAGTTCTGCATTTTTTAATCCGAGATTGTACAGCTCCGAGGCTTTCGTCTCGTTATACTCGTTCATTTTCGGCGTAAATTCGTACGACGGGGTCATGTAAACGCTCGAAATTCTAGACGTTTTTTCGAAATACGCGCTGTCGGGCTCAATCACCGACGGGTCGTAGGCGTATGTGAATGCGGTTCGTATTGATTCGTCCTTCATGTACGAATCATTTAAATTAAAACAATATGCCCATACTGTGTCGGAAAACGCCGTCGACGTAAATTTCTTCTCGTTATTTAACTGTCTGTTGAACGTCTGAGCGGAAACGAATCCGCCGTCGTATTTTTCGCCCTTTATTTTCTGCGAGGCGGTTTCCTCATCACAGTTTAAGTAAATGTAAACGTTGTCGGGGCTGACTTTGTTCTCGCCCTTATAGTCATCATTAGAAGTAATGAGAACGTACGTGTCCTCCGAAAATGTGTAGACGAAAAACGGACCGTTGCACAGCATGTATTCGAGCGCAAGACCGTATCTGCCCGAACAGGCGTTGAAAAACGTCTCATTGCAGGGCATGGCGGCGGGGCGCGTCAGCGCGTAGAGAAGGTCGGAATCGGCGTAGTCGAGCGTTATTTCGAGAACGAAATCCGAAACGGCTCTGACTCCCAGCTCCTGAGGATTCATCTGTCCGTCGGTTATTTTCGACGCGTTTTTAATTGAATTGAAAAGCGAAGCGTCAGGGCTCTGCGTCGTCGGGTCGACGGCTCGTCTCAAAGCGAAAACAAAGTCGTTTGCCGTGACGGACGGGGCAAAATTCTCGCCGAGTTTATCGCCCAGTTTTTTCTGTGCGGTATTAGTGACGTGCCACTTTGCGTCGGAGCGCAGGGTAAACGTGTACGTAAGCCCGTCCGCGGATATGTCCGTTTTTTCGGCGGCTCCGGGCTGAATATCCCCGTTTTCACCGAGCCTGACGAGTCCCTCAAAGCAGTTTGCCGATACGATTCGTTCCGCCGTCGAGTCTGCAATCTGCGGGTCGAGGTACTGTGCGTTATCGCTTACGGGGTAGTAGAATGTGACAGACTCCGATTTTGAGCACGAGGCGAATATGCAGACAATTATTATTAATGATAAAATAAGTGAAATGACGCGTTTCATATATAAATAATCTCTCGAATTCATAGTTTGATTAAATTATAGCAGAGATTTTATGCGTTTTCCATAAGGAATGTTAATTTTTTTGAAAATCTATTAACTTTTAATATTTTATTTGGTATAATTAAACTCGGTGATATGTGAAAATGCAGACTTTACTCTATATTTTATCGGCTTTAATTGTCATTGCGGTTATACTTCTCATTGTATTAATCATAAAAGTGACGCGCCTGTCCTCAGACAAAAACAACTCCGAAATAAATGAACTTTCGGTAAAGTCCGACTTTATTTTAAAATCAATAGGCAATGAGTCGGCGAGAATCGGAAATGAGGTTAAAAATGTATCGGAGTCGGTAAACGCGAAACTTGCCGACGTGACTAAGGCAAATTACGACTCCCAGCTCGCGCTTACGAAACTCGTTACGAATTCGCTTAACGAAATGAGCGAAGCAAACAGAAATCAGAACGAGAAAAATACCGAGAAAATCGAACGTTCGCTTGATAAAATGCGCGAGAATAATGAAAAGAAGCTCGACGAAATGCGCGCGACAGTCGACGAAAAACTGACCGCAACGCTTACGAAGAGACTTGACTCGTCGTTCAAAACGGTGTCCGACCAGCTTTCGAACGTGTATAAATCGCTGGGCGAAATGCAGGAGCTTTCGGGCGGAATCACGAATCTGAATAAATTATTCACAAACGTCAAAACGCGCGGAACGTGGGCGGAGTACCAGCTCGGCGCAATACTCGACAGCGTTATTCCGAACATGTATGTCACGAATTACAGCGCAAAGGACGGCGCGGGAGTCGTCGAATTCGCGGTCAAAATCCCGTCATCAGATTCTAAGAAAATTACGTACATGCCGATAGACTCGAAGTTCCCGACAGAGGACTATGTAAGACTGTGCGAAGCTAGCGAATCGGGCGACGTTCAGGGCGTCGACAGCGCGAGAAAAGCGCTCGAAAAAAGAGTTATCGACGAAGCGAAAACAGTATCA
Source organism: Ruminococcaceae bacterium UBA5904 (assembly GCA_002431305.1). GTDB lineage: Bacteria > Bacillota > Clostridia > Oscillospirales > Acutalibacteraceae > CALACW01. The sequence continues at coordinate 17,067 of DJEG01000009.1, forward strand.
AAATACATAAACGAACCGGACACGACTCCGTTTGCCGTTATGTACCTTGCGACAGAGGGGCTTTATGCCGAAATAGCTTCGTCAAAAAACATGCTTTTAGAGAGAATTCAGAACGAATTCAGAGTTATAATCGCGGGTCCTTCAACCGTAACCGCGCTTTTAAGCTCGCTTGCCGTGGGATTTAAGACGGCTGCTATCAACGAAAAGGCGAGCGAGATTAGGGAAATTCTCTCCGCCGTAAAGAAGCAGTATGAGACGTTTGACAAGGTGCTCAATTCAGTTAAGAAAAAACTCGAATCCGTCGATAAGGAAATAGACAACGCGGTTTCGAGAAACAATATTATTAATAAAAAACTAAAAAACGTCGAGGATATCGACGCGGACAGAGCCGACAGACTTCTGTTCGAAAATACGGAGGTTGAATTATGAAGCATTCAGACATCATCTCACAGATGACTCTCGAGGAAAAAGCGTCGTTCTGCGACGGCGCGGATTTCTGGAAT
>DJEG01000009.1:17648-27791 GCA_002431305.1 Ruminococcaceae bacterium UBA5904
CCTCACGGACTCAGAAAGAAAAAAGAGAAGAAGGATCCCGGCGAGCTTATGAGTTCGAATCCCGCAACATGCTTCCCGACCGCAGTAACTACCGCGGCTTCGTGGGATCCCGATCTTGTTTACGAAATGGGACAGGCTCTCGGCGAGGAGTGCCTCGAGGAGCAGGTTTCCGTCCTTTTGGGCCCCGGCGCAAATATGAAGAGAAGCCCCCTGTGCGGAAGAAACTTCGAGTATTTCTCGGAGGATCCTTACCTTGCCGGTAAGATGGCGGCTTCGTTTATAAACGGCGTTCAGTCAAAGGGTATCGGCACGTCGTTAAAGCATTTTGCCGCAAACAACCAGGAATGCAGACGTATGACGGTCGACTCCGTCGTCGACGAGAGAGCTTTGAGAGAAATTTATCTCACCGCGTTCGAAATCGCGGTAAAAGAGGCTCAGCCGTGGACGGTTATGAACGCTTATAACAGATTAAACGGCACGTACTGCGCGGAGAATAAATGGCTTCTTACCGACGTTCTTAAAAAGGAATGGGGCTTTAAAGGAATCGTAGTAACCGACTGGGGCGCGGAGAACGACAGAGTCGAGGGACTCAAAGCCGGTCAGGAACTCGAAATGCCCACCTCATCGGGCAGAGGCGCAAAGCAGATTTGCGCCTCTGTCAGAAACGGAAAACTTGACGAGAAGATTCTCGACGAGGCGGTTGACGCGGTTCTCGACTTAATTATAAGAGGAAACGAGAATAAGCGCGATTATAAATTCGATAAGAAAGAGCATCACGCGCTCGCAAGAAAAATTGCCGGAAACTCGATGGTTCTTCTTAAAAACGACGATAATATTCTTCCTCTTAAAAAGGATTTAAAATATGCTGTTATCGGCGAAATGGCAAAATCTCCTCGCTATCAGGGCGCGGGCAGTTCGCTTATAAATCCCATTAAAATAGACAAAGCGTTCGACGAACTTATGGATAACGGCATTTCCATGACGTACTGCGCGGGCTATGACAAAAAGAGCGACAAGCCCGACGACGTTCTCATAGGCGAGGCCGTCGCGGCTGCGAGAAACGCCGATATCGCGGTAGTATTCGCCGGTCTTACCGAGACTTACGAGGCGGAGGGCTTCGACAGAAGCCACATCAGCCTGCCCGAAAGCCATAACGAGCTTATCCGCGAGGTCGCGAAAGTAAATAAAAATACCGTCGTAGTTCTCTCGGGCGGCGCGCCGGTAACCATGCCGTGGCTCTCCGATGTTAAAGCCGTTCTCAACGGTTATCTCGGCGGTGAAGCGGGCGGCAGCGCGGTTGTCGATATTCTTTTGGGCAAGGTCAACCCCTCAGGAAAACTCGCCGAAACTTACCCCTGCATGCTCGCCGACGTTCCGTGCGTAAATTACTTCCCCGGCACGACCGTTACGACCGAGTACAGAGAGAGCGTTTATATGGGTTACAGATATTACGACACGGCGAAAAAGGACGTTCTTTTCCCGTTCGGCTACGGACTTTCGTACACTACGTTTGAATATTCCGATTTAAAACTCTCTAAGAAAAAGATTAAAGATACCGACACTCTCAAAGTATCGTTCAAAATTAAGAATACGGGTTCCGCCGCGGGCGCGGAAATCGCACAGGTTTACGTAAGCGATGTCGACAGCACGATATTCCGTCCCGAAAAGGAATTAAAGGGCTTTAAGAAGGTATTTTTAAATCCCGGCGAGGAGACGACGGTTGAAATTGAGCTTGACAAGAGAAGTTTTGCATTTTATAACGTCCTTGTACATGACTGGTGCGTAGAGTCCGGCGATTTCGTAATCAAAGTCGGCGCGTCGAGCCGTGACATTAAGTTAGAGGGCAAGGTTAACGTTTCATCCCAAAAAGTCGAAATCCCCGACTACCGTCAGAGCGCTCCGCAGTACTACACCGCGGACGTAAGAAACGTTCCCGACGCGCAGTTTGAGGCGGTTCTCGGCAGACCTATCCCCGCAAATAAGAGAGACAATTCGCTAGAGCTCGACCTCACATCTACTCTCGAGGACGCGAACTTTACAAAACAGGGCAAGTTCGTAAACACCGTTATCGATAAAGCTGTCAACACGTTCCTTTCGTCCGATGACGCGAACCGCGGTATGATAAAGGCGATGGCTCTTCAGATTCCTATTAGAAACTTTATTTCCATGAGCATGGGCGTGTTCTCCGATACGATGGCGCAGGGACTCCTCGACATCCTCAACGGCAAGGGCACGGTAAAGGGAATTGCAAAGATTTGCTCGGGACTGGGCAACGCGCTTAAAAATATGAAGAATCTGTTTAATTCGATTTGATTGAATTTAAGGAAAAAGAGTTACGGCTCCCCGAAAGGGGAGCCGTGGTTTTTACTTAAAATTTCACTATTTTTTCACTATTTCATTTTTTAAAGATAAAAACGGAGCCGTCAAAACAGTCGACGGCTCCGTAAATTATTGTTTGCAGAACGGATTTATTATTTTAAATACAGACATTCTTTTGTAGGGGAAGACACTGTCTTCCCGCATGAGACTTACGGTTATATCAATAATAACAATGCGCCGGCAATACGAATTTTCCGGGTTTCCGAAGGCAAAATCATAGTTACACATTTTCTGCCTTTACCCCGGGAAGACAATGTCTTCCCCTACATGTTTTGTTTGTGCCGAAAAGTAAATTTTAAGCGAAAAATACGGTTTGATTATTATCAGAATCCGGTGAATATCCATCCGAGCATTCTGATAAAATCTAATATATTCAATATAATAAAGCGGAGCTGACGAATCATATATTCGAATCCGCTGCCGTTTACGGTGATCTCAATTTCGGAGCTTACTCCGCTGTCGGGGTCGGTTACGGTTACTGTCGCGGTGCCCTTGCCGACGGCGAGAAGCGTGATTTCATGAGTATCCTCTGCCCATTTCGGGTTTGACGGTTCGATAACGCATACTACGTTTTCGTCCGAGCTTGTTACCTCGAGATTTTTAAAATGAATGCTCGAGCTGAGGGGACTGAAGTAAGTCCAAAGATATATTTTCTCGCCGGCGAAAATTTTATCTTCATCCTCATAATGCGAGAGGTAAAGCTCGATTTTTTCGGACTTTATCGACCATGCGTTGTCCGTGATTGTAACGGTGTGCTCGATAAACTCGTCGGTTTCAATATAATATCCGCAGTCATCGGGGTCTATGCTGTATTTATAAGCCTCAGAAGTTATTATATATGATTTGCCTTTTTCGAGATAAAAGCTGTAATTGCCGAAACATGTATATTTTTCGTCGACCTCGGGCTGTGATTGTTCGATAAATACAAATTCATACGAATCACTGTCGTCGGCGTCGGTTATCACAGTGTACACCCTTCCGTATTTGATAACGCTCGAACGGAAATTGTAGTAGTCGCTCTTAGCTGGGGTAAATGTGTACTCCGTGCCCTCTTTGTCGAAATTAAGCACGGCGGGACCCGTTATCGTTTTTCCGCCCGCAGCCGACGCCGTAAAACATACAGCGAGCGACATGAGCATGAGCATGGAGAGCATAATAGAAATTACGCGTTTGAAAGAAGTTTTCATGTTTTTGTCCTCCGAGTTATATTTTATAAATTAACAAAACCACATCATAATCATTTTAATGATATTTTTAATGAAATCGCCGAAGCGTCTCATTGTATATTCGAATCTGCTTCCCGTTACGGTAATTTCAAGCTCGGCGGTGATACCGCTCTCGGGTTCGGTGAACGTAACAACGCTCGTTCCCTTGCCGACAACCTCGAATGTCGTGACGCGCGACATGTCGATATCAATGTACATGCGGTCTATAACGATAACGTCCGTGTCGGATATCGTCGGGGTTAGACTGCGGATGTTCGCGCCGGTCGGCAGAATATTCGCGGTAACGGTCAGCGTTTCGCCGACGTAAATTTTGTCGCAGTACTGCGAATACATTTGAACGTCAACGCCCGTCGGCTCGATCGACATTGCGTCGGACGTTACGGTAATCGAATGTTTAACGAATTCAAAAGTAATTGCGGGAGCGTCCGGCTCGTCGTTTCCGCGTTCGAAATAATATACGTCTGATGATATCGTGTATTCTACGTCCTTGTCGAGGTAGAAACTGCCGTCAATATTAACCGTAGAATCCTCGTCAAAATCCGTGTCGTAAAGACTCATGAGAAGTTTATCTCCGCGGTATAATCCGAACGAAATATAATCTGCGTTTATATCGCCCGAATTAAAGTTATAATAATCGCTGACGCTCGGGGTGAACGTAACGGTATCGCCCTCCGTTTCAAAGTCGAGCTTGTACGAAAGCTTTACGGACGTTTCATTACCGGCGAAAACGGCAAAGCCCGCCGTCAAACCGATAAGCATTATGAGGGATAATAAAATGGATGTAATTCGTTTTGATGTGTTTTTCATAGTTTATTCCTCCCAAAATATATAATTTTGTAATAAAAGCATATCATAATTCCAAATTAAAATCAAGATAAAAAAGAAAAAATTTCCGTCCATAGAAGAGATGAACGGAAATAAAAACAGCAATTTGTCACGGACAATTTATTATATAAAGCATAAACAAAATATGCAGGGGAAGACATTGTCTTCCCGCATGAGACTTACGGTTTGGATGAAAATTACCCCGCGTCAGCGAGATAAAAGCCGGAGCGTTTCCGTCAGCGGATTTTGTAATATAAAATTTGAGCCTTTACCGCGGGAAGACAATGTCTTCCCCTACGTCTCAATTTACGTTTTGATATAAAATTATATTTATTAATCATTATAATAATCAGATGATTAAGGAATGATTATGTCACAAAAAATATTTTTACAAATGCAGTATGCTCGACGCGGCCGCAAAGTAAATCAGCAGTGAGACCGAGTCCATGACCGTAGTTATCAGCGGGCTTGCCATTACCGCGGGGTCGAGTCCGATTTTCCCCGCGAGCATGGGGAGCGTACAGCCGATGAATTTCGCGCATATTACGGTAAACGCGAGCGTTATGCCGACAACGATCGCAATCCACAGCGCGGATGTTACCGACGTGCCGACGGTGTGCATTATCAGATAATCTATAAGCATTACCTTGCCGAATCCCGCGACGCCGAGCGATATTCCGCACAGCACGGAGACTCTGCACTCTTTCCATATAACCTTAAATATATCCTTAAATTCGATTTCGCCCAGCGAGATACCGCGGATGACCGCGACGGACGCCTGGCTGCCCGAGTTACCGCCGGTGCCCATTATCATGGGGATAAACGCGGTGAGGGCTACGATTTTTGAAAGCGCGGATTCGAACGACGAAATTATTATGCCGGTAAACGTAGCCGATATCATTAATACCAAAAGCCACGGTATACGCATTTTCCACAGCTGAAACGCCGAGGTTTTAAGATACGGCTTGTCGGCGGGGGTCATACCTGCCATTTTGGAGAAGTCCTCTTCGGCTTCCTCCTGAATAACGTCGATAGCGTCGTCGAACGTTACGATTCCGACGAGACAGTTTTCGTTGTCGGTTACGGGCAGGGAGATAAGGTCGTATTTGTTGAATAAATTAGCGACTTCCTCTTTGTCCGTATGCGTGTGAACGGAGATTATGTTAGTCTCCATTATGTCCTCAATTTTCTCGTCGTCGTCGCATGTAAGAAGGTCTTTGGCGGAGACAATGCCGAGAAGTTTATGTTTTTCGATAACGTAACAGGTGTAAATAGTTTCCTTGTGAATTCCTGTCTGCTTAATCTTTTTAAGCGCCTCGGCGACGGTGAATTCCTTTTGCAGACTGACGAATTCGAGAGTCATAATGCTTCCCGCGCTGTCCTCGGGATAGTTGAGAACCGAATTTATCGCCCTGCGCTTATCCTGCGCCGTACACTGCAGAATTCGCTCAACGACATTCGCGGGCATTTCCTCGATAACGTCGACCGTATCGTCGATAAACATGTCGTTCATTATCGCTCTTAATTCGGAGTCGGTAATAGCGTCGACGAGTACCTGTTCCTCCTCGGCGTCAAGGTACGTGAATACGAGCGCGGCGTTTTCCTTAGGAATCAGACGAAACAGAATAACCATTTCCTTTTCGTCGAATTCGGGCAGAAGCGCCGCCGTGTCGACGGGGTTGAGCGTGTCGAATATGCTTTTTATAGCCTTGTACTGCTTTTCCTTGAGCAGTCTTTCAAATACTTCCTTTGTCAATTAAAATTCCCCCTGTTTTCCGTAAGGTCGGTAACAGACCTTACTGTTTTTAGCAGAGGGGTCGGGAAATAAAAAAACGAGCCTTGATAAGACCCGAAAAACGTCAATACGGCTTAGATAAAATCACTCATTATAAAACCGAACAGGGCGGAATACTCCCGTGTTTTCGGTCAATCAAAGCCTCAAACCGACGGCGGATGAAATCGTCGTCAGCGTTTTTCGCGGTATTTCGTCATTTAATTTCCGTCGCCCGTGTCCGCTGCCGGATTCCATCTTGTCACCTCATTTTATTTTAAAGTTAAAATTACAAAAAAATTATACTATCGCGTTTTGCGTTTGTCAATAGAAAATAGAAGCACGGCATAAAAAACAAAGAACGGAACCGCAAAATACAGCTCCGTTTTCTTTAAAAAGTGAATGAATTTTTTTTGTAATTTTCGTGAGTGTGAATGTATTTTTGTTGAGGAGATAGGAAAAAACGTTCAGAATGAACTAACCGAAATCGGTGCGCATAAATTTTGTTTAATAATTTGTACAATGACAAATCCGTCAGGATTTGCACCGACACTTTTCACTTTTCACTCTTACCTTTTCACTTGGGATGTTTACATCCTAATTATTGATTCCGTGGTGGGCGGTCGCGCTCGATTCGTTGAGCGGGAGGAAAGTGTATCCGTTCTTCCTGCCGTATTCGATAACTCTCTTGACCGCGTCGGGTGTCGTCGTCTTAACGTCGGAGTCATGCATTAAAATAATGTTGCTTCTGCCCTTTTTCAGCCCTTTTACGGAGTTGTTATAGAGCTTGTCCGCGTTGATTCCGCTGCCGTTCGCGTCGCCCGAGTCAACGTTCCAGTCGACGTATACTATGCCCTCGTCGTCCAGGCGTTTGACTATTTTCGTCATGACTCCGGGACAGTAGGTTTTGCTTATCGTGTTGGAACTTCCGCCGGGGAAACGGATTATATTTGTAACATAACCCGTGTCGTTATAGATTTTTTCCTGTAATTTATAGACATTGTTCATGAACGCCTCTTCGGACTTGTAAATTTCGGAATATTTATGGGAATATCCATGAATCGCAATCGTGTGTCCCTCGCTTATCATACGTTTCAATATCGGGAGCTTGTCGGGGGAATAATTGAGTATGAAGAATGTCGCCTTAACGTCGTTTTCCTTTAAAATATCGAGAAGTCTCGGCGTTATGTTATTGCTCGGACCGTCGTCGAACGTTAAATAAATATACGACCCGCCTTGCGCGGGGGCCTCGCCCTCGGTGTCGGACGTTGCGGGAATTCCGCCGACCGTTGCGTCTCTGACTCGTACGAACCGTACGGCTTTACCCTTGTTTCCGGTTTTATCCTCTGCTGTGTACGTTATTTTATACGTTCCCGCGGTCAATGTGTCGACGCTTCCTTCAATGGAAACGCCTACATTGCCGTCGATATTGTCTGTTGCTTCGGCTCCCTTTTCCTCGTACGTATCGCCCTTTTTGAGCGTGATGTGAGACGAGCCGAGAATTCTTATCTCAGGCGGAGTTCTGTCCGCTACTCTTATGAATCTGTGCTGTTTTGCCGTGTTGCCCGCGGAGTCGGAAACGGTGTATGTTGCGGTGACGATATTTTCGCCGTCCTCGCCGACCATAATTTCCGACAGCGTGACTTTGACCTTGTCCGTGATGTCGCCGTCGTAGTTGTCCTCTGCGGTATATCCGGGGTCTTTGAAATTATTTATATCCTCGACCTCGATTTCCGGGTTGCCTTTGAGCGTGAGAACGGGTGAAACCGTGTCGACTACGTTTACGGTTTTTGTGACTTCTGTCTTTTTCCATAAAAATTTTACGTAATATTTTTCCGTGTACGTTCCTGTTTTTTCGGAATCTACCTGTCCGTTACGGGTCAGTTTGTCGTTTAAATTCATTCCGAAATACGAGGCGTGCGCGCCCTCGTCGGTATACGGTTCGAAAACCTCCAGAGTCACATTGTCTCCTCCGTTTATCTTAATACTCGGCTTTGAGAGAACGAAAAGAAGAGCGAGCGTGATTATGACCGCCGAAACGGATATAACCGCGGCGGTTTTTTTATTAAATGCGAATTTTGAGAAGTTGTCTTTCGTCATTTTTTACTTTCGCTCTCCCGTTTTTTTTCGACAATTTTTTTCTAACTTTAGTATATCATGAAATATATTCTTAGTCCATATATTTAAATGAAAATTAAATATATACAAAAGACTTCTTTTTTGTATAGTTTGTCCCCGGCGCGGGTAAAAATTATTTTGAATGAAGTATTGGAATAATTTTATAAAAAAATAAAATTTACTGTTCGGACTTGCTTAATAAATTAAATCATGATATATTTGTAGTAATTTAAAACAGGGAGTTCATCCGAAAAAGATGGAAGAAAAAAATCCGAAACGAATTTATATACGTCCGAAATCGGGGCGTTTTAATCTGAATATAAAAGAGCTTTGGCGTTACAGGGACCTTATCGCGCTGTTCGTCAGACGTACGTTTGTCGCGCAGTATAAACAGACGGTTTTAGGTCCCGCGTGGGCGGTGATTCAGCCCCTGTTTACGACCGTTATTTTTACAGTCGTATTCGGAAACGTTGCAAAGCTCGACACGGGCGGTGTTCCGCACTTCGTATTCTATATGTGTTCAAACGTCCTGTGGTGCTACTTCTCGGCATGTCTTACGACTACGGCAAACACGTTCACGGCAAACTCCGCAATACTCGGCAAGGTTTATTTTCCCCGTCTCGTGATGCCTGTCTCGTCGGTGCTGTCGGGGCTTATTTCTTACGCTATACAGATGGTTTTCTTCCTCATAATATGGGCTGTATACTTAATCAGGGGAACGTCGGATATTCACGCGACGTGGGCGCTGGCTCTCGTTCCGCTGATGATTATCGAAACGTCCATGCTCGGTCTCGGCTGCGGAATTATAATATCCGCGCTTACGACTAAGTACAGAGATCTTGCGATGCTCGTGAACTTCGGCGTTCAGCTGTGGATGTATGCTTCGCCCGTGGCTTACGGTTCGTCGCAGATAAGCGGGGGACTTAAAAAGATTTTCATGCTGAATCCCATGGCTCCGATTCTCGATACTTACAGATACGCGTTTTTCGGCGGGGAAGCGGGAATACCGTGGAATTATCTGATTATAAGCGCGTGCGTTACCGCTGTCGTACTTATTATAGGTATCGCGCTGTTTTCGAGAGTCGAAAAAACGTTTACGGACACGATATGAGGAGACGTATTTATGGGTAATATCATAGAGGTCAGAGACGTTGTAAAGGAGTACCGTCTCGGCGCGATAGGCGGAGGAACGTTAAGAGGCGATATACAGTCGTTCATGGCGAGAATCCGAGGAAAAGAAGACCCCAATTCAAAAATAGGCACGGATCAGTCTCACTTAAATGAGCGATTCCGTGCGCTCGACGGCGTGTCGTTCGATGTAAAGAAAGGCGACGCGGTCGGACTTATCGGCGGAAACGGCGCGGGCAAGTCGACCATGTTAAAACTTTTATCGCAGATAACCGCACCGACTGCGGGCGAGATTATGTTAGAGGGCAGAGTCGCGAGCATGCTCGAGGTCGGAACGGGTTTTCATCCCGAACTCACCGGGCGCGAAAACGTATATTTAAACGGCGCGATACTCGGCATGAGCAAGAGCGAAATTTCAAAAAAATTCGACGAAATAGTTGAATTCTCCGAGGTTTCAAAATTCATAGACACGCCCGTAAAGCGTTATTCGTCGGGAATGTACGTAAAGCTCGCGTTCTCCGTTGCGGCTCATCTTGATTCGGAAATAATGATAATGGACGAGGTTCTTGCCGTCGGCGACGCGGCGTTTCAGCAGAAGTGCATTACAAAAATGTGCGAGGAGGCAAACAGCGGAGGCAGGACGATACTGTATGTCAGCCACAACATGAACACCGTCCGACAGCTTTGCAACAGAAC
>DJEG01000009.1:27889-32108 GCA_002431305.1 Ruminococcaceae bacterium UBA5904
GGCGGAATTGAAAAGTATCTTGACAATCAGTCGTATGAACAGAAGCTTTTTAACGATTATACGAATATGCCGAGGTTAAAGCACCTCGAAAAACAGCGTGACGCGGATTTGATATCGAGCGAAATTCTCAATAAGGACAGCTGTGTTTTCGAAAACGGGGAGAAGATTGTTTTCCGTCTTAATTGGCGGCAGAATAAGAGCCTCGGCGACGTTTTCGCCCGTATCGAAATCCGTTACAGAGACGACTCGCCCGTCGGCGCGTCGCTTTGTAAGGAAAAACTAAACAAAACGGACGAAAAAAATCATTCGAATGTTTTAAGTTTTGACATTTCCTCGCTTGCGGCGGGGGAGTATAAGGCGATGATTGTTTTATATGAATTAAATTCGTTCGGTGTCAAAAACGACCTCGACGCGGCGTGGCCGGCGTTCTCGTTTACAAAGGAAGTATCGGACGACAATATCGTATGGAACGGCAGGTACTGGGGGGATAATCGTTTCCCGGATATCGAAGTTTTATAATAAAATCGACGAAATTATGATATTTAATTATCAGAATTTAACAGATGTCAGCATGGGCTAACATTGTGATTCCGCAAAAGAATAATATAGTCAAATTCACACAAAAATATTGAACGGATTTTTAATTTTTGTATTGACAAAACATATTTAAAACGTTAAAATTAAGTTTGCAATAAACCATTAAAAGAAATGAGGAGCAAATTCATGAAGAAGATTTTAAGTATCATCATGTCTGTTGTTATGGTCTTATCCCTCAGCGTCTGCGCTTTTGCGGCGTACGATTCCGAGGATGAGAAGCTCAGCTTCAACTCCGACGGCAAGTTCAAGATCATGATGATTAACGATACCCAGGACGTAGGTAAAGGAAACGACGAGAGAACCGTTAAATTTATTAACGCCGCTCTCGACGCGGAGAAGCCCGACCTCGTAGTATTCGTAGGCGACCAGCTTTCCGATATGTACATAAATCCTTCAAAGGCTGATTTCGAGCTTGCGCTCAAACATATCCTTCAGCCTGTTGAGGACAGAGGTATTCCGTTCCTTGCAACTCTCGGAAACCACGACCACGACAGAGAGGCTACTCTTGCTGAGGACGATCAGTACGAGATTTACAATTCGTATTCCATGTGCATCAACGGCGACAACGGCACCGACCATTTCACTTTCAGCACTCCCGTATACGGTACCGACGGTCAGATGAAGTTCAACATCTACATGATGGATACCAACAATAAAGCACCCGAAGGCGGATATTCGGGTATCAATGCAGAACAGCTTGCATGGTACAACGAGACCTCCGCTGCTCTTAAGGCAGAAAACGGCGGAGAGGCAGTTCCCTCTCTTCTCTTCCAGCACGTACCCGTTAAGGAGATCTATTCTCTTATGAAAGAGTGCAAATGGAATGTTGACGGCGCTATCTACTCAAGACGTGACAGCAAATGGTACACCCTTAACCAGGATCTCATGGTTGAAGAGGGCGGTAAATTAGGCGAAGCTCCCTGCTCGGAGAACTTCGACGTTATCACCGGTCAGTACCAGGCATGGCTTGAGAACGGCGACATCATGGGCGCGTTCTTTGCACATGACCACGTTAACAACTTCGTAGGCGTTAACGAGGACGGTATCAAGATGGGTTACAACGGCGGTACCGGCTTCCGTGCATACGGCAACGGCGATCAGAGAAGTATTCGCATATTCGAGCTTGACGAGAACGATGTTACTGATTATGAGACCAGACTCGTTACCTACGCTGAAATGGTAGGTCCTCTCAAACTCGTTACCTCCGACATTCTCACTCCCGCATGGCTTACGAGAATCATGAAGGTTGTCTATGCATGCTTCGGATGGATTATCGATATCTTCCATAAGTAATCAAAATACAGGTATTTCGGCTCGTTAAAAAAACGAGCCGATTTTTTTATTTATTTTTTTTGTTTAATTGTTGAAATTACCATGAGGTTATGTTATTATTTTTTTTGTATACAAAAAAAATAGGAGTGTAATTATGAAAGTTAACTTTTTTACTAAGCTTATTTCTATGATTCTTGCTTCTCTTACTCCGTTTTTTACATATATTCGTTACAGCGGATATGTAAACAGAGCAAAGTTCACGGGCGGGGACTATACCATACAGCGTATTGATTTAAGCGTAAAACCCGAGGGACTCGACGAAAAGTTCGATTATCTCTACGACCTTACGACTCTTGACGATTCAAAGTCATACATGGCTCATCCGGATTCGGTTCTGCTTAAAAACGGCGATATACTCACCATGTACCCCGCAGGTCACGGCAAGGGCGCAGTGCTTAACAAAATAAGTACGGACGGCGGACTTACGTGGGACAGCAAAATAGAAAACACGCCCGTTTCGTGGGAGGATTCGAAGGAAACGCCCACAGTGTACAGGCTTACGTTTACCGACGGTAAAACCGATGATAAAATTATTATGATTTCCGCGAATCCGAAGTGGCCGAATCAGTCGACGACAGGCGGATTCAACTGTTCGGTTTCCTGTGACGAGGGTAAAACATGGACGGAATTTGAAAGATTCTATGCAAAAGACGAAGAGGGCGGAGTTATTCCGATCGTCGCCATGTCGAGTCTTACGCAGTTAAAAGAGAACGGTAAATTCGTCGATAAGTGGATGGGTCTTTTCCATGACGCTGATTTCTATAACTATAAAACGATCCTGACGTTTGACGACGAGGGAAATATGCACTGGTCTAAGCCCGAAAAGTATTTCTCAGAGTACAGAGATGTTGAAAAACAGGCCAATATGTGCGAGGTCGAGGTTATTCGTTCAGATATGGGCAAGGGTGACGAGCTGTGTCTTATAGCGAGAAGCAACTCTAAAAAAATGAACTCGCTTATATCATTTTCCGAGGACGAGGGCAAAACGTGGTCGTATCCGAAAGAAGCTCCCGCCGCGCTCAACGGCGAGAGACACAAGGCGGATTATACACCCGACGGCAGACTGTTTATAACGTTCCGTTCGATTGAGCGCGGACAGAAGGCGGCGGACAATGCCCCCTTAGGCAACCGTAACGGCTGGATGAGCGAAGGCTGGGTCGCATGGGTCGGCACGTATGACGATCTTAAAAACGGTACCGAGGGACAGTACAGAATTAAGCTTGCACATACGTATCTTAAATATCAGACCGAGAAAGAATATGCAGCTAACGGTGATACCGGTTACTGCGGAAACGTCGTACTTGACGACGGTACGATAGTTACAACGAGCTACGGCAGATTCGATACCGAGAAGAGAAACAAAGATTTCACGCTCAAAACGTATATCGCCTCAAAGAGAATTAATTTAAAAGACATAGACGAATTGGCTTCATGGCTTAATAATAACTAAGCTTCGCCGATATATAACGGCAGATCTTCGCGCTTTACGACTTTTACACTTTCGCACAGCGCGAAGATTCTTTTTATTTCCTCTGATTCCGAATGATTTTTACCCATGTCGATTGCAGCGATTTTATACGACTTATTTTCCGCGAATAAATTTATTCTCTCATATGTATACATCACGGCGCGCACGTCGGAATTTATTTCACCCGTCAGCGGAATTACGAAATACGCGGTTCGCTTCTGAGCACCCCGCCGTAAAAATAACAGCATTAAAAGATAGAATGCGGACATAATACCGAGTACGCAGAACACTGTCAGAAACAAACAAACGATAATTCTGAGCATAAAAAATCACCCCGTTCCATTATACGGGGCGAATAAAAAAATGTGAGAGAGTCTGTAAGCCGGGTTCTGTCTTTTAAGGCAATCATCTGTCTAGCCGTCCCGTTGCCGAAACGGTCGTGCCACCCGCCGGAGTTAGCGTCGAGCAGACAACTCCTGTCGGTGTTGCATCGGATAGGGTTTACATCCCGGATACGTCTCCGTTCCGGAGGTGAGCTCTTACCTCGCCTTTCCACCCTTACCTGAAAAATCAGGCGGTATATCTCTGTTGCACTTTCCCTAAGGTTACCCTCGGCGGCCGTTAGCCGTTATCCCGCTCTGCGATGCCCGGACTTTCCTCATGCTTAATAGCACGCGACTGCCCAACTCACTCAACTCATTAATTTTAAATCAATTTTAATATTCTGTCAACCGTTATTTAAAGTTTTATTGTTGCATATAAAATGATATTATGTTATTCTATAACAAACAATAATTTGTTAAAGGGATAAACAAAATATGT
>DJEG01000009.1:32169-40874 GCA_002431305.1 Ruminococcaceae bacterium UBA5904
CCGCATGAGACTTACGGTAATATAAAAATAACATTGCGTCAGCAATATGAAATTCCCGGGTTTCCGTCGGCAAAATCATAATTAAAATTTTCTGCCTTTACCCCGGTAAGACAATGTCTTCCCCTACATAAAGAATGTTTTCGCTTAAAAAAACAACTTATTGTTTAATCTAAAATCCGGAGTTGCACTTTTCGCCATGAATTTTTATAACGCATACGTTCGTTCGTACACGATTAACGAAAAAAGTGAAAAGGAATTTTTCGATATCGTGCGGGACGTTTATTTTTCCGACGAGATACAGGGGCAGGCGCAGTATATTCAGCATGCCGACATAAACCGTTTACAGCACGTTACGAGCGTGGCGTACATGTCGTATCTGTACTGCAAGGAAAAGCATGCGGATTTCCGCGCGGCGGCAAAGGCGGGAGTGCTTCACGATCTCGTTTATTACGACTGGCATGTTGCGGGCGACGGAACGCACCGTCTGCACGGTTACAGACATCCGGGCTTTGCGGTAAAAAACGCAAAGGAACTTTGTGATTTAAGCGAGACGGAGGAAAATATCATCAGACGGCATATGTGGCCTCTTACGCCCACTCCGCCTAAGTATAAGGAGGGATTTATTTTAAGCATAATCGATAAGTATTGCGCGGTGAATGAGATACTTATAAAGAAATTTTCAAGTTACAGAGATAAATTTCATAAAGATATAAATAAATTAAAAAGCAGATAAAACAGAGGTAAGATATTATGAATACGGTACTTAACTATGTTTTGTACTTTTTTGCCTACAGCGCAATCGGCTGGCTTATAGAGTCGATATATGTTTCGATAGCGCACGGGAAGATTACCAACAGAGGATTTCTCAAGGGTCCCATGTGTCCTATTTACGGTACCGGTGCTACGGTTTTTGCGGTATGCTTGGAGCCGGTCGCAAAGATGGGCAATCCTATTTTCATTTGGAGCTTCTTTGAAAACGACAGAACCGTCGTCATTACGGATAAATTCTGGCTCGTAATTTTGCTGGGAATGGTGCTTGCCGACACGGTCGAATTTATAACGAGCGTTATTATGGAAAAGCTGTTCCACGCGAGATGGTGGGACTATTCGGACAAGTTTTTAAATATACAGGGACGAATCTGTTTAAGACACACGCTCTACTGGGGACTTATGTGTTCGATATTCATTTATGTCGTCCACCCGTTTATGACGAAGTTTGTTTTCAGCTTCATTACGAACAATCAGACAGTCAGAAATATTACAGTCGGAATTATATTCGCAGTGTTTATAGTAGACACGATTTTTTCGGCAATTGCCGCTGCGGATGTAGGTAAATTTATGAGCAAGCTCGAAAATCTTTCGAATTCGATTTACGAGGTTACCGCTACGCTTAAAACGAATATCGAGCATAAGTATGAGGAACTTCAAAATTCCGCGGCCGAGTCCGGTCAGAAATTTTCCGCGTGGACTGCAGACGTAAACAGCCGTTTTTCCGAGCTTAAACATTATTTTGACAGAAGCGACGACGAAACGAGGGCTCGCAGAAAGACGAGACGAAACGCGAAGCGTGTATACGAATCGTTCGGCAACATGACCGACAGGGCGAAAAAGAAATTATCCGATATTGAAACTCAAATCAAAGAGTTAACGGACAGGAACAATAAAGAAAAATAAATTTACAGGGTCTGTATGAATGCAGACCCTGTTTTTTTGTTGAAAATTGTAAAAAGATTTTGTTGACAAGCGACATAAACGCGGGTATAATTTTATGTAGAATAAATAATTAATGAGGTGATCAGATGGAATCCGGCAGCAGCGGGCACGGGCGGCGGTTTAATGTAAAACAGCATATCATTCCGACTTGTAAATGTCTTTGTTCAGCCGAGGTTTCGTCTGTTCTTATGTCGTTTGCGAAATATTTATAAAATATTTCGATGTCGGAACGCTGTGTTTCGGCTTTTATTTTTTTTCGTCAGACCCGTCCCCTGTTAGCATAAGACGTCCGAAAACGTTTCGGCTTCTTATGTTTATTAACACAACAGGGAGGTCGATTTTATGACTCAGGAAACTACAAAAGAGGTTTTTGAAAGACTTTTAAACGACAAACAGTATAAGGCGATAAAGAGCATTTTCGATACAATGAATCCAGTCGACACGGCGGCTATTCTGCCCGAATTCGACGAAAAGGAAATGGTCGTGCTCTACCGTCTTATTCCGAAAGAAAATGCCGCGCTCGTGTTTACGTACCTTGACGCGGACGAGGAACAGGTTTTAATTGACGCGATTTCCGACGCGGAGTTAAAGGAAATTCTTGCGGACATGTACGTTGACGATACGGTCGACGTTATCGAGGAAATGCCCGCGAATGTTGTAGAGAGACTTTTAAAGTGCGCTTCTCCCGACGCGCGCAGAGAGATAAATACCGTTCTCAATTACCCTGAGGACAGCGCGGGAAGTATTATGACGACTGAATTCGTAAGTCTTTTAAAGAACTGTACGGTCGGGGACGCGCTTAAAAAGATTAAAGAAACGGGCATACATAAAGAGACGATTTATACATGCTACGTTATCGAAAAACATAAACTGCTCGGTACGGTTTCGGCGAAAGATTTGCTCATGAGCGACAATGACCGCCCGATATCCGAGATAACCGATACGAATTTTATATCCGTCAATACCCATACAGATAAAGAGGAAGTCGCAAGAATATTTAATAAATACGACCTTATTTCCCTGCCCGTAACCGATACCGAAAACTGCATTGTAGGCATCGTAACATTCGACGACGCTATCGACGTTATTCAGGACGAGGCTGAGGAGGACTTCTCCAAAATGGCAGGTATGGCGCCGTCGGAAAAGCCGTATCTTAAAACGTCCGTATTCGGATTTTGGAAAATGAGAATCCCATGGCTTCTCGTTCTTATGATATCCGCGACATTTACCGGGCTTATAATTTCGTCGTTCGAATCCGCGCTGTCGAAAATGGCGGTGCTGACCGCATTCATCCCCATGCTGATGGACACTGCGGGCAACTCGGGAAGCCAGTCGTCGGTCGCTGTAATCCGAGGACTGTCGCTTGGCGAAATTAAATTTAAGGATATAATCAAAGTTGCATTCAAGGAGAGCCGAATCGCGCTGATGTGCGGAGTTTCGCTCGGTATCGCGGCTTTTGCGAAGATAATGATTGTCGATTATCTGATAATGCACACGGTCGGCACGACGGTCTCGTCCGCGCTGAGCATATCGCTCGTAATATGCGTAACGCTCGTGTTTATCGTTCTGTGCGCGAAGATAATCGGCGCGGCGCTGCCCATGATAGCGCAGAAAATCGGACTCGACCCCGCCGTAATGGCAAGCCCGCTGATTACGACGATAATGGACTCGGTTTCACTGCTTCTGTACTTCGCGTTTGCGAAGTTGATTCTGCATCTGGCGTAAAAAAGCACCGCGGTTTTGCGGTGCTTTCTTTATAGTGAAAAGTGAAGAAGTTCGCATAGGACTTACGTTTTAATCAATAATAAATTTGCGTAAGCAATATGAAATTTTCGGGTTTCCGAGGGTAAAATCATATTTAAATTTTTCTGCCTTTACCGCGGGAAGACGATGTCTTCCCCTACATAATTTGGTNNATATGAAATTTTCGGGTTTCCGAGGGTAAAATCAGAATTAAAATTCTCTGCCTTTACCGCGGGAAGAAGATGTCTTCCCCTACATAATTTGTTTGTTCTTTATAATGACAAATCCGTCAGCATTTGCACCGACACTGTTCACTTTTCACTAAAAAGGACGAAGCGTCTGCTTCGTCCTTTTTAACATCCCGGTTTTACATGTTTTCTGCGATTTCTCTGGCAACATATACTCCGCTCGCCGATGCATGTGAGAGCGAGTGCGTAATTCCGCTGCCGTCGCCGATTATGTAAAGACCCTTGCACTTGCTTTCGAGTCTGTCGTCAACATCGGCTTCCATATTATAAAACTTAACTTCAACGCCGTACAGGAGCGTGTCGTCGTTCGCCGTTCCGGGAGCGATGCGGTCGAGCGCGTAAATCATCTCGATAATTCCGTCAAGTATACGTTTGGGAAGAACGAGGCTTAAATCTCCCGGGGTTGCCGCGAGCGTGGGCGTTACCGAGCATTCCTCGATTCTCGAAACATTGCTTCGTCTGCCCCTTACGAGGTCGCCGAAACGCTGAACGATAACTCCGCCGCCGAGCATGTTTGAAAGTCTTGCTATGCTCTCGCCGTAGCCGTTCGAATCCTTGAAAGGCTCGGAGAAATGTTTAGAAACGAGCAGAGCGAAGTTTGTATTCTTAGTCTGCATCGCCTTGTCTTCGTACGAATGACCGTTGACGGTGACGATTCCGTTAGTGTTTTCGTTAACGACTATGCCGTTGGGATTCATACAGAAAGTGCGGACTCTGTCCTCGAATTTCTCTGTTCTGTAAACTATCTTGCTCTCGTATAATTCATCCGTAAGGTGCGAGAAAACGACCGCGGGCAGCTCGACTCTGACGCCGATGTCGACTCTGTTTGACTTAGTTTCGATTCCGAGTTTTGCGCAGACGGATTCCATCCACTTGCTTCCGCTTCTGCCGACTGAAATGATACAGTCCGTGCACTCGTATTTTTTATCCGCTGCCGTAATTATGTAACCGCCGTCGGTTTTGTCGACGTCAGTTACCGCGCAGTCGAAATAAAAATCAACCTTATCTTTTAAATACGCGTAAAGATTCTGTAATACGACATAATTTATATCCGTGCCGAGATGTCTTACGGACGCGTCGAGCAGGTTAAGCTGATTCTGAATACAAATTTTTTTAAATTTTGTGCCGGCGGTTGAGTAGAGTTTTGTACCCTCTCCGCCGTACTGCATGTTTATGTCGTCGACGTATTTCATCAAGTCAAGCGCTTTTTTCTTTCCGATATGCTCGTAAAGAGTTCCGCCGAAATCGTTTGTAATGTTATATTTTCCGTCGGAAAACGCGCCCGCGCCTCCGAATCCGCTCATTATCGAACACGATTTACAGCCTATGCATGTTTTGATTTTATCGCCGTCTATCGGACATTTGCGTTTTTCGAGAGTATGACCCGCTTCGAATACGCCGATTTTGAGTTTCGGGTTGAGTTTTACGAGTTCAAACGCCGAATAAATTCCTCCGGGACCCGCTCCGATTAATATAACGTCGTACTTCATTTTTGATTTCTCCTGTGAAAAGTTATTTTTTTGCTTCCGAATAATACCCCGTGTTTCCGTCGATTGTCATGCGCATGATAACAGCGTCTTCGACTTTGCCCGAGGATGATATGAATACGTATTTTAAGTCGTGGTAACCGTTTGTTTTATGCTTTAATACCTGAATTTTTGAATTCGAATTAACGTCTATCTCCGTTTTTGCTCCGATATCCGCGCCCTCGTTCGTGTCGAATATATCCACCGTCGTTTCGCTCGACGAGCCGGAAACGAGATAACATATGTCCTCGTTTGTTCCGTCTTCGTTTAAATCGTATGACAGATACATCAGCTTATAGCTTTCACCGCGCGCTTTGAGCGAGGCGATATCTTTTTTATAGTAGAATTCGAAATAATCGTTCTCTTCGGCGGACGAGAGCAGATTGTCTGTCAGAACGTTGTTTTCAGCCGAGGAACACGAGCATAAGCATATTATTATATTAAAGACAAAAACGGCGGATAAAATTCTCTTTGCCGTTTTCATTCGATGGTGACTTTCTTCATTCTCTGCGCCTCGAGCGGTTTGTCCCTCATGTCGGTCGGGGCGTTCGCTATCTCGTCGACAACGTCCATACCGTCGATAACCTTGCCGAACGCTGCATAATCGCCGTCGAGGTGAGGTGCGTCCGCGTGCATGATGAAGAACTGCGAGGAAGCGGAATTCTTATCCATCGAGCGAGCCATGGAGATAACTCCGCGCGTGTGATGAAGGTCGTTTTTAACGCCGTTTGAGGCAAATTCGCCCTTTATCTTCTCGTCGCTGCCGCCGTAGCCCTCACCGAGCGGGTCTCCGCCCTGAATCATGAAGCCGGGGATGACTCTGTGGAAAATAAGCCCGTCGTAGAAGCCCTCTTTAACGAGCTTTTCAAAATTTGCAACCGTTATCGGCGCAGTTTCCGGATATAATTCGAGAGTGATAACTCCGCCGTTTTCCATTTCTATTTTTACCATTATAAAAACTCCTGTCCTTGTTTATTTGCATATATAACAAGTATAGCACATCGGTTTCAAATTTGCCAGTGTATTTTGTGATGTTGGTCAAATAGATTGAATTTGTTCACCATTCATGCTTTTGCACATAAAAAGCCTCGATAAAATAAAAAAACAGTGCAAAAAGTTAAAAACAGTATTGAAATATTCAAACGTATGTGATACAATATCTGCGTTGCATAAAAAAATAAAGTATAGTTACAATATTTTATACATATTGCGGCAGGGTAATCCGCTTTTTAATTCGGATTTATCATTTAACCGTTACAAGGAGGAAATAACATTGAAACAATTTAACGTATCCGACATCAGAAACGTAGCTATAGCGGGTCACGGCTCGCGCGGTAAGACTACTCTCGCAGAGGCAATGCTCTACATAGCCGGCGCAACAGACAGACTCGGCAGAGTCGCAGACGGCAACACCGTAATGGACTACGACGCGGAGGAGAAAAAACGTAAAATTTCGGTTTCGACGGCCGTTGCTTCCGTAGAATGGAATAACAGAAAAATTAATATACTCGACACTCCCGGTCTTTTCGACTTCGCGGGCGGACTTTACGAGGGCGCGAGAGCGGCGGACTCTCTGCTTATCGTTCTCGGCGCAGGCGGCGGAGTCGACGTAGGCGCGGAAAAGGCTTACAAAGTCGCTGTTAAGGGCGATCTTGCAAAGTTCTTCATAGTTTCGCGCTGCGATATGGAGCACGCGGATTTCTACAAGACGGTTGACGCTCTCAAAGAAGAGTACGGCACTGTTATATGCCCGATAGTCGTTCCTCATTACGTAAATGAAAAGGTTGACTGCTACGTTAACTTCTTGCAGAATAAAGCGTTTAAATATAATAACGGCAAGGCAACGGAGGTTCCCATTCCCGCAGACGACAGAATCGACGCTATTCACGAGGCTTTCAAGGAGGCTGTCGCAACTACGAGCGAGGAACTTATGACTAAGTTCTTCGACGGCGAGGATTTCACGCACGACGAGATAGTCGACGCTCTTAAAGCCGGCGTTAAGGACGGCGAGGTTTACCCCGTATACGCTTGCTCCGGTTACACCATGGAGGCTGTCGACCTCGTTCTCAACGGCATTACGAAGCTCGCTCCCTCTCCCGCGCACGACACCGAGACCGCAAAGGACGCGGACGGCAATTCGATAAAGGTTGTCTGCGACCCGGACGGACCTCTCGCGGCTGTCTGCTTCAAGACTATCGCAGACCCGTTCGTAGGTAAAATGTCATTCGTAAAGGTTCTCTCCGGTAAGATTACTCCCGATACCCCCGCATACAATGCGAGAACGGGCGAGAGTCAGAGAATGGGTAAAATAGTAACCGTCAAGGGCGGTAAGACCGAAGATACCGACTGCATTTCCGCGGGCGATATCGGCGTTATCACAAAGCTTTCCGGACTTAAAACGGGCGATACGCTTTGCAGTGAGAAGAACGTTATAATCCTCCACGGGGTTAATTTCCCGTCTCCGTGCATTTCGATGGCCGTTAACGTTAAGAAAAAGGGCGAGGAGGAAAAAGTCGCTTCCGGACTTCGTAAATTAAAAGACGAGGACCCCACTATCAATTTCTATACAAACGACGAAACCAAGGAGCAGATTCTCTCCGGTCTGGGCGAACAGCACCTTGACATAATAGTTTCAAAATTAAAGTCAAAATTCGGCGTTGAGGTTGAGCTTTCGGTACCCAAGGTTGCGTACAGAGAGACTATCCGCAAAAAGGTCGAAGTTCAGGGCAGACACAAGAAGCAGTCCGGCGGTCACGGTCAGTTCGGCGACGTTTGGATCAGATTCGAACCCTGCGACGGCGACGACCTTGTATTCGCAGAGGAAGTTTTCGGCGGTTCGGTTCCCAAGAACTTCTTCCCCGCAGTTGAAAAGGGCTTAAGAGAGAGCGTAAAGAAGGGCGTACTTGCGGGCTACCCCGTAGTCGGAGTCAAGGCTACTCTTTACGACGGTTCCTATCACCCCGTCGACTCTTCGGAAATGGCATTCAAGACGGCGGCTTCGCTCGCATTCAAGAACGGTATTCCCAACGCAAATCCCGTAATTCTCGAGCCCGTCGGAACTCTTAACGCGTATATGCCCGACGATAATCTCGGCGACATAATGGGCGACATCACAAAGAGACGCGGCCGTGTTCTCGGCATGGGACCGGCTGACGAACCCAAGATGCAGAAACTCGAGGCGGAGGTTCCTATGGCTGAAATGGGCGACTTCTCGACGATTCTCCGCTCCGTAACAGCGGGCAGAGGCTACTTTGACCTCGAATTCGCACGTTATGAGGAAGCTCCCGCTCCCGTAGCGCAGAAAGTTATCGCCGAAGCGAAGAAAAACGCGGGCGAGGACGACTGATAATAATTCGGTCATAAACGCATAAATAATTAAAACATCCGTGGGGATAGATTTGTTCCTCCCGGATGTTTTATAATTTTGTTGCTATAGCAAAAGAGAGTCGAACTCATAAGGTTTATATCCACCCTC
>DJEG01000007.1 GCA_002431305.1 Ruminococcaceae bacterium UBA5904
GCCGCGTAATCTCTGAACGAATCCGTCAGAGCCTCGCCGAAGCATACTGCCTTTGCCGCAATGATATGCTCAAGCGGGCCGCCCTGAATTCCGGGGAATATATTTTTATTAATCTTCTTTGCGTATTCCTCGTTATTTGTAAGAATGAGACCGCCTCTCGGTCCTCTTAACGTCTTATGCGTAGTAGTCGTAACAACGTCGGCGTACTCTATGGGATTCATGTGAACTCCGCCCGCGACGAGTCCCGCAATATGCGCCATGTCGACCATTAAAAGCGCGCCGTTTTCGTGCGCTATGTCGGCGAGCATGTCAAAACGAATTTCTCTCGAATATGCGCTCGCGCCCGCTACTATCATTTTCGGTTTAATTTCTGCGGCCTTATCGGCAAGAGCGTAATAATCTATATATCCGTCGTCGTTTACGCCGTATGAAACGAAGTTATAAAGCCGTCCGCTGAAATTTACGGGACTTCCGTGCGTAAGATGTCCGCCCTGCGAGAGATCCATTCCCATTACGGTGTCGCCCGGCTCGAGAAGCGAGAAATAAACAGCCATATTCGCCTGCGACCCGCTGTGAGGCTGAACGTTAGCAAATTTCGCGCCGAAAAGTCTGCACGCTCTCTCTATCGCAAGATTCTCGACTATGTCGACATCCTGACAACCGCCGTAGTATCTCTTTCCGGGATATCCCTCGGCATATTTATTTGTAAGCACGCTTCCGGCGGCAGCCATAACCGCAGGTGAAACAATATTTTCACTCGCTATAAGCTCTATATTTCTTCTCTGACGCTCAAGTTCTTTCTGCATAGCCTCGGCGACCTGCGCGTCGGTTTTTGCGATAAGACCTATATCGTCAAGCATATCTTTATACATTAATAATCACGCTCCTGCCGATTATTTTATCATACTATTTTTTATGATTCAATACCGCCGTTCATTTTCGTGCAAAACGATAAAATCACGCATTGTTTACACCATCTTTGTTGACAAACTTATTATATATTACTAAAATAAACTGTGAGGTGATTTTCATGAAAACTGTTATAATCACGGGCGCGTCATCCGGAATTGGACGCGTTACCGCAGAGTATTTTTGCGACAGAGGATATAAGGTTTACGGAGTCGCAAGACGCGAATTTAAAAGCGATAAATTTACGTCCGTAAAGGGTGACGTAAACGACTACGAAGCCATGGGTGCGGTATTTGAGGATATTTATAAAAAGGAAGGACATATCGACATTCTCGTGAACAATGCGGGATTCGGTATTGCGGGAGCCGTCGAGGACGCAAGCGTAGAGTCGATAGAATCGATAGTCAGAACCGACTTTACGAGCGTTACGGTTCTTTGCAAAATGATAATACCATATATGAAGAAGTCGGGCGGCAGAATTATCAATATCTCGTCCGTCGGCGCGATAATGCCCCTGCCGTATCAGGCTATGTACTCGGCTGTGAAAAGCGCGGTCGAGGTATTTTCCCGTGCGCTCGACACGGAGGTTCGCCCGTTCGGAATCAGAGTCACAGCGATTCTCCCGGGCGACACTAAGACGGATTTTACCTCTGCGAGAGTCATAGAGGACAGCGACGCAAACGGCAACAAGTCCGCGAGCATGCGCTCTATCGGTAAAATGGCTAAGGACGAGCAGAACGGCAAAGACCCCGTAACCGTAGCAAAGGACGTATTCACGGCGGCAACGAAAAACGATCCCCCGCTTCGCATAACCGTCGGAGCGATTTCGAAAGCGGAGGTATTTTTAAGCCGTGTGTTCCCTCTTAAAGCGATTAATTATATAATAAGGAAAATGTACTCATGAGCGATTATTCACCCGAAATAATCAGACAGACACTTTTTGATTTAAGCGACGAAAAGTACCGTGATTTTCATTCAAAATTAATACCGACAATTGATAAAGATACAATTATCGGCGTGAGAACTCCCGTACTAAGAGCGTACGCAAAGGAGATTTTCAAATCGGGTCTGCCCGAGGAGTTTTTATCGGACTTACCGCATAAATATTACGACGAGAATAACCTCCACGCGTTTATTATCGCAATGATAAAGGATTATGACGAATGCTTATCGCACATAAACGCGTTTCTGCCGTTCGTCGACAACTGGGCGACTTGCGACACCATGAAACCCAAGGCATTCTTAAAACACCCCGCCGACATTTTAAATTCAGCGTTAGAATGGCTCGAATCGGACAGAACATATACCGTACGATACGGCATTATCACGCTGATGTCACTTTTATCAACGGATGTTTTTTCCCCGTCGCAGTTAAACGCCGTTTCCGATATAAAAAGCGAGGAATACTATATCAATATGGCTCAGGCGTGGTACATTGCCGAGGCTCTGACAAAGCGGTATGATTCGGCGATTGAGCTAATAAAAAAGCGCAGACTTGACAGATGGACTCACAACAAGTCGATTCAAAAAGCGCGCGAGAGCCTCCGCATTACCCCCGAGACAAAGGAATATCTTAATACATTAAAATACTGATTCGAATATTTACGCCTGACTGCCGAGCGCCGATTTGATATCGTTTATAACCTGCTGAATATGCGCCGCCGCGTCATCCGGAATACCCGTAACATCGATATACCGTCTGTCGTCAAGCCCGAGAAGAAAATCCGTCGAAACATTGAAAACGCCGGAAATCTTAACGAGCATTTCGATAGACGGTTGAATATTATCATTCTCCCAGTTCGACACGCTCTGCTTTGTAACAGACAGCTTTTCGGCAAGCTCAACCTGACTCATAGACCTTGCAAGTCTCAGGGCTCTTATATTTTCATTTAACATAATAACACCGCCAAACAATATAAAAATTACAATACCATTGTAATTTTGTTGTTGACAGCCAATAAATACTATGGTATATTTATCTTGTACTTGTAATAATTTTGTACAAAAATGAAAATTGGAGGTATAAAAATGTTAAAATTTCCCAAACAAATAATGGCATTACTTTTGTCATTATTACTTTTAATCCCCGGCACGGCAGTTACAGCCTTTGCAGAGTACGATACCGGTAACGGTAAAGTAATGCAAAGCGGTGACGGCTGGAAACTCTATGAAAACGGTCTGCTGTATGTGTCAGACACAGGCGAAATCATTTTAAACAAGTCCGACGATTTTGATTTGGTAACAAAACTCTATCTCACAGATAACATCGACTTCGACAATTTAAAATTTTCTTACGAAGAGCTTTCTTGGATTGAAATG
This sequence comes from Ruminococcaceae bacterium UBA5904, assembly GCA_002431305.1. GTDB lineage: Bacteria > Bacillota > Clostridia > Oscillospirales > Acutalibacteraceae > CALACW01. Next base: position 3,229 of record DJEG01000007.1, read on the forward strand.
GAATTCTATAAATTTGAAAATCTTGAAAGCGTCGAAGTATCGGAAACGAATCCAAATTATATATCAGTAGACGGCGTGCTGTATGATAAAGACATTACAGAAATTAAAGTATATCTCATTTTGACGGAACGTGCACAGAGGACGGCTATGTTGTAAAAATGTGCATATTCTGCAACGAGACTCAGAAAGAAATTACAAGCATTGCAACAGGTCACGCTGACGACAACAACGACGGTTACTGCGACAAGTGCGGAGAAAAGCTCAAAACAGACTGCTCATGCATATGCCACAAGGACAATGCAATCGCAAGACTGTTCTATAAAATAATCCGTATACTTTGGAGAATATTCGGGACTAAGAAAACCTGCACCTGCGGTGTAAATCATTATTAATAAAAAAATTCGTCTGTCAAATTCTCAACACAGACAAAATAAAAAGAGGGCTGTAAACTCCGGTTTACAGCTCCCTTTATTTATTACCGTACTTTTTTAGAATCCTCTGCCTCCGCCGGAGAATCCTCCTCCCGAGCTTCCGCCTGAGAATCCGGACGAATGTCCGCCGTCGGAATGACTGTCCGGGGGCGGTTCTTTCGGTATACGTCTCGTTGTAACTACTCTGTTTATAACGTTGTCCGTAGAAGCGTTAAGATGTACGCTTGAAACCGCATTAGCATCGATTCCCTTTACCACGCCGAACTGCTTGTATCTGCGGGTTACAATCAGCACGGAGACAACCGCGCCCGCGATTCCGCCGATTACGGCAAATAATATTATTTTACCGGCGTTTGCCTTTATAGAGGCAGTTCTGTACGACGAGGAATCATAGTCATAATCATTATCCGAATTATTATAATCATTGTCATAATATCCGTAATCCTCTGTCGACGGTTCTTTATTCATATAATAATCGACGCTGTTGAGGAAGTAAATAATACATCCCTTTATATCGTCGTCGACAATATAGTTTTGCAGTTCGAGCGTTATATCGTCGATATCGTATTCATTGATATGCTCGGAGCATATACCCGAAGCGAGTATGTAAACATATCTGTTACCTGCGCCGCCTAAATTATCGACAGCCAGTATAACGCCGTTTTCCACGCTGTCGCCGTATATACTGCGGTAATAGTCGAACGCAAAATCCTTGCCCGCGTCGTCGTATGTCCCGTCATAGAAATCATCCGTTACGATATGAATGTTGATATTGTATTTCGCCGAAACCTCTTTAATAATATCCATGCATTCGTTTTTTTCGGATTCAAATAAAAATCCGGACCTGTCGTCTATAACGGTATTTGCACCGAAAACAGTCAGCGAAGCAACACATATTAATACTAAAACGGAAACCGTTACGCATATTATCCTATTCATTCTTTTCATCAGAGTATACCTCCCATAAAAAGCATTGATAAAAACGACACGATTATTCCCGCGCCTGCAAAACAGCCCGCCGCGAGTCCCGCCAGTTTCTGTTTGGAAACGGGAAGTTCTCCGCATATCTTGCCTGTTTCGCCGTTCATGGCGTATGTATATATCTTGCCCTCGTGCTTATACGTACTGACCCATATGGGCAGTAAAACGTATTTCCAGTCCTCGTTTTTGATATCTACGTCGAACGACTCGGTTATGGTAATCGAACGCGGTATCGTTGACGACAGCTGAGAGCGTACCAGCCCTTTTATTTTGCCCTCTGCCTCGGGCTTCATCTCTTCCTCGGTAATGTCGTTTTTCTCTGCGAAAAAGCCCGACAGATACGACGTAGAGAATGGGATTATCGAATCCCTCGTATACGGACAGACGTTAGACATCAGTTTTTTATCCTCGCCCTTCAGAGCGAACTGGGATATGCCCAATGACTTTACCTCGCCCTGTCTGAAATGCCGGTACGTTATCGTCTCCGTATACTCGGTCTCACCGTCCGTCCAGACATTGACCTCTTTCGACTGGGCGGTCATCGTACCGTCCGACAGAGAATCAATAAGCCTGTACGGCATGTATATGCCTTTAAGCGAACTGTTCTTTTTGTCGTCACCGAACCCCTTAGGAAGAAACTTTTTCTTTTTCTTCATCTCGTCAAATTTCTGCTGTGCAAATTCCTTTGAAATTTTAAACGGAATTATGCCGTCAGGCTTAAACTCACCCGTAAGTCTGCTGTTCATCACAACGGGACTGTCGCAGAAATAGCAGAATCCCGCGGCGTCCGTTGCATCCGTTACGACCTGCGCTCCGCAGTTGGGACAAACATACTCACTGAACTGAGAATAATCGACGTCATTTTTATTTTCGTCATTTTCAATCTGTTCAGCAGTATACACGTTATTACAAAATTCGCAAACAAATTTACCCGATTCCGGATCGAAGGATATCCCCCGTCCGCATGCGGGACATTTATATGCCGATGCCTGCATTATAATCACCCTTTTTAATTATACAGAAAATAATCGACAAATTCTATAATATTTTGAGAAAATTTTTATAGAAAAATTGAAAAATATTATTTTTTTATCTTATTCCTGTTTTATTTTTACTGTATAAATTCAATTTTTATGCATAAATAATCAACAATTTCCAAAATTCTGTTCACAAAACACTCCTTATAATTCATATATCACACTAAAGATGCATAAAAACCGACACAACGAACCACTTTTTTACAAATACAAATAATTATTGACAAGTAGCTTTTTTTATGCTAGAATAAAAGTGCGTTAATATTTTTGTTGGAGGCGTTTAATTATGAAATCAACCGGTATTGTTAGAACGATCGACGCAGTCGGCCGTTTCGTTATCCCTATGGAGCTTCGCCGCACCATGAATCTTATGGATTCTTCGGACGCGCTTGAGGTCTTTGTAGACGACGACAAAATCATTCTTCGCAAGTACTCACCGTCCTGCATTTTCTGTAAGGGACTTGACAACATTGTTGAGTACAACGGACAGAAGATCTGCAAAGAGTGCATTGAGAAACTCTACGACAAAGCAGAGAAACTCGGAGAATAAAATAAATACCGAGCCGCAGTTTTAACGCCTGCGGCTTTTATTTTTGTGACTGCACATTCTGCGCAGTCTTTTTTTGTTTACTCATACACAAAAATCGTGTATAATATATCTCGGTGATAACATTGTCAAGACATTTGGAATACATAATCCCCGACACTTACGACGGCAAAAAGGTCGTGCATTTTTTACGGGGAGAAAAGAAATTTTCGTGCCGTCTCGTTTCCGTTCTAAAACAGCTTCCCGACGGTATTCAGCTGAACGGCGGACACATCAGAACAATCGACAGAATAAAAGCCGGCGACATTCTGAGCATAAACATTCCCGACGACAAAAATGAAATCGAACCGACGGATTTTCCGCTTAATATCGTATACGAGGACGACGACATTATGGTTGTCAACAAACCTGCGGGGCTTGCGGTTCACCCCACGCACAACCATCAGGGCGACACGCTCGCAAACGCGGCGGTGGGTTATCTTAAAAATAAAGGCAAAAACATATCGTTCCGCGCAGTAGGCAGACTCGACAAACAGACGTCGGGACTTGTTCTGCTCGCCATGAATAGATATTCCGCCGCGTTTCTGCCCGACAGATATGAAAAAGAATATTTTGCGATTGTCAAGGGATTTTACGACTCGCCCGGAACTATAAACAAAAAAATATACAGACCCGACCCCATGAAATCACTAAGGGCAGCCTCTGACGGCGATATCGGCGACGAGGCGGTAACGCACTATACCCCCGTATCAAGCGACGGCAAACGCACACTCGTACGCGTTACGCTCGAAACGGGCAGAACTCACCAGATACGCGTTCACTTCTCGTCAATAGGCGCGCCCCTCGCGGGAGATGAAATGTATTCGAGCACGGATTTTTCGATAAACAGAGCCGCGCTCCACTGCGAAAAACTGACGCTGATTCATCCTGTAACAAACGAGGAAATGACCTTTACGGCTCCCATTCCGGAGGATATGCTGTCGCTTATCAACAACCCGGATAAACCGTTTAAGTCTATATAGACAGACAGCAAAAGGCTGTAAAAAACCTGATACGATGCACCGGTTTTTTTACAGCCCTGTTTTTTTATTTTAAATTAAATTATTTAGCTCAGCATTGAAACGAATTGAGTCAACGTCATTTTTTTATACCCTTCAAGACTGAAAGCAGACGAGGGAACTTCGCCTGAGAACGAATCAAAAATCATGGTTGTTATATTGTTTCCGTCCGAATCAAACGTCTGAACACCGATAAGCGACCCGCCGTTCATATAGAATTTAACAATCGAAGATTCCGACGAGAATTCATAACATACAACATTGTTTATACCGTTAAATTCAGTAACAAATGTCGTACATTCCATACCCGAAATATCATTAGTAAAACCGGATAAATCAAGGTCGTCCTCACTCATTCCGATCATTTTCATAGTACTCTTATCTAAAATAATATACGATTTATCTTTTACAATGTAGAACTTTGACACATTTTTATTGGTTATGACGTTCTTTTCAACAACTTTCATCATGTCAAAGCTGAGACCGCCGGAATTCATTCCTAAACGGAAATTGTCCCCGTAAATTGTGTATTTAACATTCTGAGAACTGCTCGAGGTGATTATCTGTCCTTCAAATGTAAATGTATTATCAAGATAGCTCTTTATGTCCTCGGGCAGATTTTCGTCATACTCTCGCCTTGAAACGGGTTCGGTTGTAATTTCTTTTTTCGTTGTAGTTTCCGTGACGGCGGGGTCTGTCTCTGTTTCATCTGCGGGAGCTTCTGCCGTTGAATCTGCCGTCGTGGATTCATCTTCAAAAAAATCCATAAGGCTTACTTTCGTATAGCCTGTGAGTTCAAATCTTTCGGCGGGAACTTCGCTGTAAAAGTAGTCAAAAAGAGTCATCGACTTTATTTCGCCTGCTTTATTGCATTCCTCGACACCGATAAGCTCCTCGCCGTCCATATGAAATTTTATTACGGAGTCATCCGTTTCAAACTTATAGCAGACGGTATTAATGTTTGTGTTCACGGATGAATCGGCAACGGTAAAATCCTCATAAATCAAACCATCTAAACCTTTATTAATAATAAAGTCATCGGGGGAAATCTCTGCATATTTCAGCAATATATCGGGAATCGCGCAATATGTTTTAGCGTTTTCGTTGATGTAATAATATGTGAAAACATCTTTTCCGAATGTATTCTTCTTTGCGGTTTTAAGTACGCCTTTTGTTTTTCCGTCGGAATCGGACAATAAAACTTTCATCTGCGTACCGTCCGACGCATAGGAAATAAAAGTTCTGCCGTTTTCGCCGGAATACATCATACCCTTATAATCAAACTTACCCTCTAAATAGCTTCTTATTTCTTTAGGTATTTTTTCGTTTATCTTTCTGTCCTGAGTCGTCTGATCAAAAAATGAAGAACTTTCCGCCTCAGTGGTCGGAACGGTCGGCTTTTCCGT
>DJEG01000098.1:0-2221 GCA_002431305.1 Ruminococcaceae bacterium UBA5904
ACCCTGGAGTTACCTATAAACGGTAGGCGGTTTGCCCTTTTTATCTGTTAAGAGGGCGAAAACCCTCTTATTTTTGATAAGGGGGTGAAAGTATGACAGAAATTTTATTTTTAACGATTTTGTTACTTATATTAATTGTGCTGTACTTTATCGAAAAAAAATAACCGCCCACACCTGAAAAGTAAGCGGTCATTTTTTTCTGCAAACTTTAAGGGCAACCGTCTATCCGGTAACTCCTTGTATTTATATTATAATGGTTTTTTCAGATTTTGTCAATACTTACGTTTAGTAAATTTATAACAGGGCATTGATATTTTACGGTTAAAGAGACTTACGGTTTTATGAATGATAACAATGCGTCGGCAAGATGAAATCTGCGGTTTTCCGCCGGTAAATTCAAAAATAAAAATCTCTGCCTTTACCTCGGGAAGACATACGTCTTAATCCTAATTATCATAATCATTTGAATTTGATTATAATTTAAAATTTATACCGTCTTTACGGGGATTTTTTGTTAAATTACGAAAAAATCGAATTACGTATTGACATTCGTTTTTCGGTGATGTAGAATAATTATGCAATAAATCAAGGAGGAACTGTATAATGTTTAACACCGCGTTTTATTATTACTACTTTACACAGGCGATGGATACTTGCGTTGTACAGGAACTTGATTGATCTTGTAAAAAGCAAATACCCACCGCTTGGTTTCGTGCGTAGAACGTAGAAATTAGGCGGTGGTTTTTTATTATCGCAAAAGAGAGTAAAAAAGTATTTGTTATTAAATAAAGCGGGTTGAGAAAATGGATAAGCTTGAACAGGCAAGACAGATTATTAACGAGACGGACAGCGAGATTGCAAAGCTGTTCGAAAGGCGAATGAACGCGGTTGCGGACGTTGCGGAGTACAAATTACAGCGCGGGCTGCCCGTACTCGACGCGGGGCGCGAGGCGCAGGTCATAGCTAAAAACTGCGCGTACGTAAATGACCCGGTATTAAGAGAATACTATACGTCGTTCCTCATTTCAACTATGGAAATATCGAAACGATACCAGCGCAGACTCATGCAGGGCATGACCGTCGCATATTCGGGCGTTGAGGGCGCGTTTGCGGAGATTGCCTCAAAACGGATTTTTCCCGACGCTGTTAAAATCGCGTTTCCCGACTTTAATTCGGCATATAAAGCCGTCGAAAACGGAGAGTGCGACTGCTGTGTTCTGCCGATAGAGAACAGCTACGCGGGCGAGGTCGGACAGGTCATAGATTTGATTTACGAAGGAACGCTCAACGTTACCGGTATGTATTCGCTTGCCGTGTGTCAGAATCTGCTCGGGGTTAAGGGCGCGGATATCGACTCCGTAAAAAAGGTCATAAGCCATCCGCAGGCACTCGGTCAGTGCGCGGATTATATAAAAGAGCACGGATTCGAAACCGAGGAAGCCGCCAATACCGCCTTAGCCGCCAAAAAGGTCGCTTCATCTGACGATAAATCGGTTGCCGCCATTGCAAGTCTTGATACAGCTAAACTTTATTCGCTCGAAGTTATTGACCACGACATAAACGCAAGCACGCAGAATACGACTAAATTTGCGGTTCTTACGAGAACGCCCGAAAAGCCGTCCGATACGGGAAGCTTTATAATGCTATTTACCGTTAAGCAGGTTCCCGGTGCGCTAGCAAAGGCGATAAACGTTATCGGAAAATACGGTTTTAATATGAAGGCGCTCAGAAGCCGTCCGATGAGAGAACCCGCGTGGCAGTATTATTTCTACGTCGAGGTCGACGGCAGCGACGAGAGCGAAAACGGCAGGGCTATGATTTCGGAGCTTACAAAGCAGTGCGAGAGACTTAAAATCGCAGGCAGATTCAAACAAGTAATTGATCTCGGGAAGTGAGAAAAATGGATATACATGTTTCGTTAAAGGAAAACAGCTACGACATAACGGTTGAACGCGGAGTGTTGAATAAAGCGGGCGAGCTTCTTAATTTAGACAGAAACGTACTTGTTGTTACCGATTCGGGCGTGCCGGCGGAGTATTCGGACATAATATCTTCGTTCTGTAAAAATCCCGTGCGCGTTATGATTGAGCAGGGCGAGGAGAGCAAGAATTTTGATAATTATAAATTACTGCTTCAGGCTATGCTCGAAAACGACTTTACGCGTTCGGACTGCGTTATTGCGGTCGGCGGGGGAGTCGTCGGCGATCTGTCGGGATTCGCC
>DJEG01000098.1:2240-4131 GCA_002431305.1 Ruminococcaceae bacterium UBA5904
GAGGGGTATTGATTTTTATAACGTCCCGACGACGGTTCTCTCGCAGGTCGACTCGTCAGTCGGCGGTAAAACGGCTATCGATTTCGGCCATTATAAAAATACGGTCGGAGCGTTCTGGCAGCCGAAGAGAGTTCTTATCGACCCCGATGTGTTAGAAACGCTTCCTAAGCGTCAGATATCGAACGGTCTTGCAGAGAGCGCGAAAATGGCGGCGACGTTCGACGAAAAACTGTTCTCTCTGTTTGAAAACGGCGATATCGAAAGCAATATCGATTTGATAATCGCGCGAAGCGTCGAGCTTAAAAAGGATGTTGTCGAAAAGGACGAGAAAGAGTCGGGATTAAGACGCGTTTTGAATTTCGGTCACACGATAGGTCACGCGATTGAAAGCACCGTCGACCCCGGAACTCTTTACCACGGCGAATGCGTCGGAATCGGCATGCTCGCAATGAGTTCTAATGACGTAAGAAAAAGAATTATAAACGTATTAAATAAATTGTCGCTTCCCGTATCGGCAGATTTCGATATCGATAAGGCGTGCGAAGCCGTACTTCACGACAAAAAAGCCGTCTCGGGCGGAGCGAGAGTTATAATGTGCGAAAAAATAGGCACGTTTATTGAAAAGAAGATTTCAAACGAGGAATTAGCATCATTGATAAGAAAAACGGGGGAGGGTGAGTTTATATGAAAAACACGTTCGGCAATTCGTTGAGCGTAACGCTTTTCGGCGAAAGCCACGGCGAGGCTATCGGCGCGGTTATCGACGGACTTGCTCCCGGAATTGAAATAGACGAGGAATTCATAGCCTCCCAGCTTGATTTAAGACGTCCGGCGGGCAAAATTTCGACTGCCCGTCACGAGGACGATAAGGTAAGGATTTTATCGGGCGTTTTTAATTCGAAAGCCACGGGGACGCCGCTCGCTCTTATAATCGAAAACGAGAATACAAAAAGCGCGGACTACGAAAAAACGAGATATCTCGCCCGTCCGTCGCACGCCGATTACACGGCGCAGATAAAGTACCGCGGATATCAGGACTACCGCGGGGGCGGTCATTTCTCGGGCAGGATTACGGCTCCGCTTGTCGCGGCGGGCGCGGTTGCGGTTGATATGCTGAGAAAAAAAGGCGTGTATATAGCGACTCATATAAAAAATCTGCACGGAATATGCGACAGGGATTTTGATAATTTAAAGAACGATATAGATTATCTTAATTCTATTCCCTACGCCGTACTCGATGAAAACGCAAAAGAAAAAATGATCGCCGAAACCCAGAAAGCGGCGGCGCAGGGCGATTCCGTCGGCGGAACGCTCGAAACCGCAGTTATCGGACTTGAAGCGGGACTCGGCGAGCCATGGTTTGATACTGTCGAAAGTCAGCTTGCCCACATTCTGTTTTCCGTTCCCGCTGTCAAGGGCGTTGAATTCGGCGCAGGATTCGGATTTGCGAAAATGACGGGAAGCGAAGCCAACGACCCGTTTTACGTTGAAAATTCTCAAGTTAAAACATACACTAACAACAACGGCGGAATAAACGGCGGAATTACGAACGGTATGCCGATTATATTCAGATGCGCCGTAAAACCCACTCCGTCCATATTCAAAGAGCAGAAAACGATCGATATGAATTCAATGGAGAACGCCGTTCTCTCATTAAAGGGCAGACACGACCCCGCGGTGATTCACAGGGCAAGAGTTGTGGTTGATTCCGTAACAGCTCTGTGCATTGCCGATATGCTCACCGCCCGTCACGGTGCGGATTGGTTTATGGGGGAATGAATATGGAGTACGGACTTCTCGGTAAAAAATTAGGTCACAGTTTTTCTAAGGAAATTCACGCAATGATAGGAGACTATGACTACCGTCTGTACGAAACGGACGAAGACGGCGT
>DJEG01000098.1:4175-4403 GCA_002431305.1 Ruminococcaceae bacterium UBA5904
AAAGAGCTGATGATGAAAAAGAATTTCAAGGCGATAAACGTCACGATTCCGTATAAGGAAACGGTTATGCCGTACCTTGATTTTATAAGCGATAACGCGAAGAAAATAGGAAGCGTAAACACCGTCGTAAATAGGGGCGGAAAGCTGTACGGATATAATACGGACTTTGCGGGACTCGAATCTCTTATAAAGAGAACGGGCGTTGAAATAAAGGATAAAAAAGTTCTC